>NZ_JAUBPE010000028.1:0-39098 GCF_036700565.1 Microcoleus pseudofavosus SVA1_A4 | reverse complement strand
GAAGCGGAAATCGCGGTTTTGCCGTCTGGTGCGATCGCCACTGCACTTACCAACTCAGTATGACCCGTGAGAGTTCTAAGTTCGGTGCCTGTCTCGGTGTCCCAGATTTTCCGAGTGTTATCTGACGAAGCGGAAATCGCGGTTTTGCCGTCTGGTGGGATCGCCACTGCTAGTACCGAGTTAGTATGACCTGTGAGAGTTCTAAGTTCGGTGCCTGTCTCGGTGTCCCAGATTTTCAGTTTATCCCCTGAAGCGGAAATCGCTGTTTTACCGTCTGGCGCGATCGCTACTCCCCATACCTCGCCAGTATGACCGATGAGAGTTCTGAGTTCGGTGCCACTCTTGATGTCCCAGATTTTGAGGGTTTTATCGCCTGAAGCCGAAATCACTCGCTTGCCATCTGGTGCGATCGCGACTGCTTTTATCCCGTCAGTATGACCGGCAAGCGTCTGAAGCGCACCCTCATTTGCCCTTTCCAGATTAGCCCTCAAAGGTCGCAGCCAAGGAGCATTTTTCGACTGCTTTGCTTGTTCTAGCATGGTTTGAATGTCATCAGGAGACGAGATTTTTTCCGTCACTTTTTTGACAGGTTTACGGGGGGTAAACCTATAAATCAATGGCCAATACTCCCAAAAATACTTAGATTCATCTACAATCTTTGTTATTTCAAAATCCAGCAACCTCCCCAACAAATGCCCTGCCAGTTGCGTTTTATCCCCATCCAAAACGTGCGCCGACTTCCGAATTGCCCCCTGAATCAACTTCAAACTTTCAGTTTGCCTCTCCGACAATAAAACATCAGAAACCCTCGCCAAATCGTAATCCTCAATCAACCCTTGAACTCCCACCGCATCCAACTTCGCCTCAATAAAATCAAAATCCGTCAACAACTGATGCAACCGTTCCCCTTGAACACTCTCGGCCAAATGCCCCGGCAGAGTTTCCAAAGCATAAAGCCGCTTTTTCGGCGACAATTTCCCCAACCGTTCTTTAAACTTACTCATCGCCGTACAAATCCTCCCACAAATTATCAGAAATCGCCGTTTCAATATCCCGCAGCGACACCCCAGCTTTCTGCACCACATCTATACGATGCAGAAATCTTTGGAAACTCGCATGATAAATACTGTAATCCGGCGGAGTATCGCTATTGGTACGCAGAAACTGTTCCCAATCATCGAGAACTTCCTGCACATCCAAAGCATCTTCCTCAGCAAAATTCGCCAAAATATCGCAGGAAACCGGCTTGTGAACTTTGGTCAACAAATAAATCACCTTCAACTTCCGGTGGCGCAATTTCTGATCTGGAAGCCTCATTTCCATCCGCGCCCAATGCTTCTCATAATATCCTGACAACTCTTTCGGCAAATCTTGCAAATTCACATCGCTATACTTGCCGCTATCGATATCATTCAGCACGTAGCGCAGGTACATAAAATTATTCTGACTTTTTCCCGCCACCGCCGCCACAAATTGTTCGCGCTGCAAATTTTGACGGTTAATCCAATTCTGAATTGAGGCGCTGTTGCTGGTGCGTTTGTCAATATAAAGCTTGACATCCGCCAAACTTTCTGCACTGTACTGCATCAGATCGAAAACCTGATGATTTGGCAAAGGCAGAGTTTTCGGCTGCTTCGAGACAATAAAATAAACATTATCCGGCAAAGCATCTGGCAAATACAGGACATTGCTGCCCCGCCCCTGCAAACTGAGATCCACTTCATCCAGGGCATCCACCACCACAATCAACTTTTTGCCGCCCAATTTAGCGCTGACTTCCCCCAACAATCGACTGAGAAAATTGCCATCTCTGGTCGCATTTTCCGGCAGTTGCGGATAATTTAGTTGATAGCCTAGAATTAACTGAGTGCAGGCATTTTCCAGAAATTGTTCGGCGCGGACAATGCCTTGAGATTGCGAGTTAAAATGGGCTACGCAGCGCCGCTTCAGCAGCAGCACTAACTTGGCCATAATTGAACTTTTCCCGACACCCGGATCGGCTTCTAAAACAAAATAGCCTTTGCGATTGTTCTGCAAAAATTCGGCAATTGCTGCAAACACAAATTGGCGGCCGGTAAAGTCTTGAGTCCGGTCTTGAATAATCGTTTCGCACTCGTAGGGAAGCGGCAATCGGGGCGCGGAAGTATCGATAAATCGTTCCAGCAAATTCTGAACTTGCGCCAAATCGTCGCGGATACCAATTTCTATGGCTTCCAATTTCACCATCACTTGACAAATCTGCTGCCCAGTCGCCACCGCCTCCAATTTGTGCATAATTTCCCCATTTTGCAGCCCCAAATCTCTCAGTTCTGCCAAAGTAATTTGGTGCAGGTTCAACAGCATCGCCGCAAACTTTTCTCCTCCCTTCGCCGCATCCAGTTTCAGCACTTCGCGGTACGCTTTCGGGAAAGTTGCGTACAGCTTGTCCGCCACAAATTCCACAATTTCTGCATCGAAGGATTTGCCCTCGGTGGCTGCGAATTCGTTGACGAAAGTTGCCCAATCTGCCGTTGTCAATCCGGTAACTCGATCGAACTCTTCGGCATCCGCAGAAAAAATCTTGGTTAGCTGGTCTTCGGAAATATTTAAACCCCTTGACAAGTCGGCTGTATTCGTGTTAATATCCAGCCAGTATTCAGGAGTTTTCTCAGCTAATTTATCTAAAGCCTGTTCTGGAGAAGGCAAATTTTTGCTAAGTGCGATCGCAATTAGGCGATCGGACTTCGCAACTTCTCTCAAAATATAGCCGATCGCCTCACCCGCGGCCTTAATCAAATCGTGATTGTCGAGAATCCTCGGATTTTTGCTCAACCGTTCTGTCATCCGATTTGCCAGTTCATCAGCGGCAATAGTCTCAGCCATACTACCAGCAATCGTTGCTAAGATCGAAACTCCCGCAAGTGCGATCGGGCCGCCGATAATACCCGCTGCTGCTTGAGTTGCCGGATTGGCGATCGCGTTTGAAATAACTTGCCCGACAGCCATCACCGCACTGCATCCAATTACCCTAGTTTTAAAATTAGCTAAGTCCATTAGCGGCATAAAATAAACATTCCTCTTTTAAATAGTTGGTAGTAATTATATCTTGCCGGCTGCCGTTTAGTCCGTCGCTGCGAAAATTTCAAGTTGATTTAGAGATTGTCGATCGCGACTAACCCTAGGATATAAAGTAAAATATAATTAATTATCTCGAATTTCTTTTTCTTGCAAAAGTTTGGTTGCCCAAACCCGCTCTTCTTCCGGTAGGGACGGTATGGGTTCTCGATTGTAATCGATCCGATAATCATAGCCAGCGCGATCGTAAACACCTGCAAATAATTCTGGTAAGTTCAGAATAGGTTCTACATCTTCCTCGCGCAAGGGAAGCGGAAATATAGGTAGAGAATCGCGGAGATTAAAAGCATAAAGTTCGGCAAACGGACGGCGATTACTGGGACTGACCAAAACCCGATAATCGCTTTCAATAGAATTGTTAAGGATGGGCATAGATTCCCATTTTCGTAGTAAATCTATTTCGACTAAATTGGTTAAGCTGCCTAAAATACTCTGGCGTTTTTTGAGATAAGTAATTCTTCCTTCTCCACTACGTTTGTTGACAGGAGAAAGAATTTCAATTGCGGTGACAACTTGTTTAGTTGCCATTTCTCGCACTTCCAGGTAAGTCTGTTTAATTTTTTCAGGAGCAGGCACTTTAACGGTAGTCGGAAGTGTTATACTTACAGTGGCAACTGAACCTGTAGGAATATTCGGGTTATTAGATTGACGCTTAATCGCGACATCGGGGATACCGACTAAAAGGGAGTCGCTGTTACTGTCATTTGGATCGGTAATTTCATAGATGCGTTTGTCGATTGCAACCTCATATTTAGGGCGAATTTGAGGCATGATGGTATCAGCGATCGCGATAATCAATCTATTGTGAGTTTCCTGCCAGAAATCGGGGTGTTCTAAGTAGGGATCCATTCCAGGAAAGGGTGAAGGCATAGGACTGTTTTCCGATGTATTGACTTTCAAATCATTTTAGCATTTTTAATTTTGTAGGTGCGTCGCTTTAAAGCGAGGCAGAGCCTCTGGATATAGGTTCCCAGGCTGGAACCTGGGAACCAGTTAAAGCTTGTCAAGAACAGGCAGGATGCCTGTTCCACAGTAATTATTGGAGATGTCTATTTGTAGATGAATTTAATCTGTTGTGAAACAGGCATCTTGCCTGTTGATTTTGGGCGGGCAAGATGCCCACCCCACAACAAATTTAATCTACTGTGGAACAGGCATCTTGCCTGTTCCTAAAATTATAGACACCCCAAATATCAACTACAAAACAGCAGCAACAGTTGCCATCAACAACCCTTGAAACAATTTCACTCCATCAGTTTCGCCCAACATCGGATCGGATGCCCGTTCTGGATGTGGCATCATTCCTAATACATTGCCTTGGCGATTGCAAATACCGGCAATATTATTTAACGAACCGTTCGGATTGCCAGCATCGCTAATTTTTCCCGCCTCTGTGCAGTAGCGAAACAGCACTTGATTGCGATCTTCTAACTCTGCTAGAGTATCCGCATCGGCATAATAATTGCCTTCACCGTGGGCGATCGGCAAATCGATGATTTCACCCGTAGTATAAGCCGCAGTCCAACGAGTATTACCCCGTACAACTTTCAAAGAAGCGCGATCGCAAATAAAATTCAATCCCGCATTCCGTACCAGAGCACCGGGCAATAAACCAGCTTCAGTCAACACCTGAAAACCGTTGCAGATGCCCAATACAAGCTTTCCTTGTTTCGCGTGTTCCGCAGTAGCCCGCATCGCCGGAGAAAAACGGGCGATCGCGCCGCACCGCAAATAATCTCCGTAACTGAAACCGCCGGGAATTACAATGATATCGATATCCGAAATATCGGTATCTTCGTGCCAAATCATCCGCGTCGGTTGGTGGAGTAACCCTTGAGTCACCCACACCACATCGCGATCGCAATTTGAACCCGGAAAAACAATAACTCCAAATTTCATAAGCTGAAGGAAGAAGGAAGAAGGAAGAGGGAAGAAGGAAGAAGGAAGAAGGAAGAAGGAAGAAGGAAGAGGGAAGAGGTGTCAACTTAAGACTGAAATCTTATGTTTCTCTCGCTTGTATCAAAGTCTAGATCCCCCTAAATCCCCCTTAAAAAGGGGGACTTTGAGTGTTCCGATCTCCCGCGTTTTTAACAGAGACTTTGAATGCTCTTGTCCCCGCTTTTTAACAAAGACTTTGAGAACCCTCTTGTCCCCCACTTATTAAGGGGGGTTAGGGGGGATCTCCGGGTTTAAAAACACCCTAGGGGCGATCGCATTTATGCCGCCGCTGTCTCCACAGCAACAGGAATTTCAGTCAAATCAAAGCGATAATTTTCAATCACTGGATTCGCCAAAAGTTGGTCGCAAACGCGATCGAGTTGTTCGCGGGCCTCCGACTCACCAGCAGCAGTCAGCGTCAATTCAACGTATTTCCCGATACGCACGCGCTCAACATTGTTGTATCCCATGTGTTGCAAACCAGACTGTACGGCTGTGCCGGCGGGATCTAAAACAGAAGGGCGGAGGGTAACATAGATTTGGGCAAGATATTTCTGAGTCACGGGAATGTTGCGGTAGGTGATGTGAAAGTTAGCCCCATTGTATTCTACAACCGAGCAGCGCGCCGATCGCCATTTAACTCCCCCAAGTGAGATAGCCTAGAAATAGGGACAAATTTGATTCCAGCAGATTCGAGAAAAAAATTATGAGAACCAACCACACCCGCAGTCAGGAGCGTATTTTAAACTTGCTCAAAGTCCTGAATCGATCGCTCTCAGCGCAAGATATCTACTTAGAACTGCGTAACAGCGACCAAAGCATGGGCTTAGCAACCGTTTACCGCTCCCTCGACGGTTTAAAGCGAGAGGGGTTCGTTCACGTCAGAACCCTCGCTAGTGGCGAGTCTCTCTACGGTGCCGCCCACCAAGATCAACACCACCTAACTTGTCTGGAATGCGGCGCGTCAATTACGATCGACGAATGCCCGGTTCACCACTTAGAAAGCCAACTGCAACAATCTCATTCTTTCAAGATTTATTATCACACTTTGGAGTTTTTCGGATTGTGCGATCGGTGTACTTTGGCTCAAGAATCTTAAATTTGGTAATAGGTAATTGGGCATTGAGCATTGGGCATTGGGCATTGAGCATTGGGCATTGGGCATTGGGCATTGGGCATTGGGCATTGGGCATTGGCACTCACAAATAACAAATAACAAATAACCAACAGTCAACAGTCAACAGTTAACTGCTAACTGCCAACTGCCAACTGCCTAATCAGCCTTATTACCTTCCCCAACAATCGATCGCAATCCTTCCATCGTAGCCGGGATGCTGCGCGGGTCCATAAACATCACCTTGCTGCTGTCGCTGCTGCCAATTTTTAAGCCCATATCCAGATAGTTTTGAGCTAACAAAAACTGTAAAGCTTCCCGCGCATTGGGGTCGTTTTGCAGGGTTTTGCCGATAATTTGCAAGGCCTCGGAAGTAGCTTGAGCTTTCAAAACCTGACTTTGGCGTTCTGCTTGCGCTTTCAGGACGATCGCCTTTTGTTGAGCTTCCGCCTCCAAAATAGTCGCTTTTTGGCGGGCTTCCGCATCCAGAACTTGCGCTTCAGCTTTACCTTTGGCGCTGTTAACTGCTGACTCGCGTTCGCCCTCGGATGTCAGAATTGCCGCCCGCTTCCGTCGATCGGCTGCCATCTGCAATTCCATCGATTCCTGTACAGTTTTAGAAGGGATAATATCGCGCAATTCTACCCGCGTTACTTTCACTCCCCAAGGATCGGTAACAATATCTAAATCTCTAAGCAAGATTTCATTAATTTGAGAACGAGCCGTAAAAGTTTGTTCGAGATCCAGTTGACCCATTTCCGCGCGAATTTGAGTCAGCACCATATTTACCATTGCTGACTGAAGATTTTCAACTTTGTAACAAGCTTTGTCCAAGTCTACAATTCGCCAGTAAACCACAGCATCAACCGTGAACGAAACGTTGTCGCGGGTGATACAAGCTTGCGGAGGAATATCTAAGACTTTTTCCCGAATTGTTTGCTCGTAAACTACGCGATCGAGAAACGGCGTCACAAAATTCAAACCCGGTTCGAGTTTCTTGCCGTTATATTTACCTAAAGTCTCCACCAATGCTTGATTTCCCTGATTGATAATCTTGACGGAACCTGCAAGGGCTGAACCGCCTAGTGCTAAAAATACGAGTAAAAAAAATTGTTCCACTGTCGCCTCCTATCAATGTTAACTGTTAAATGTTGACTGTTGACTGTTGACTGTTGACTAATAACTAATGACTACTGACTACTGACTAATGACTAATGACTACTGACTACTGACTAATAACCAATGACTACTGACTACTGACTACTGACTACTGACTGCTGACTACTGACTAACTACTAATTGTCTGTGATTAATTACGCATTTTGTTTAAGAATGCAATAAATTTTCTGGCAAAACTATCAGAGTAGTGCCTTTCCGTCCCACGACAATTACGTTTTGGTTGGGGGGGATAGTGGCCTTCGTGTCTTCGCAGCGAGCTTGCCAAGAATTCCCCTCATAAATGACTCGGCCGGCTTCTCCGGGGGGAATTTCTGTTAAAGTTTTTGCTTCCTGAGAATCTGCGATCGCCCTTGCCTTGCCTTTTGGTATCAACCGCCGGGACAGCAGCACAAAAACTGTCGAAAATACCATCCACAGGAATATTTGTAAATTAACGTAAGGTAGAACTAGAGAGCATCCAGCTACGGCGAAGGCGCTCAGTCCCATCATAAAAGCGACAAAAGCAGTCGGGAGAAATAGCTCTGCCAAACAGAGCAAAGCCCCAGCTAGCAGCCAAAGGAGCGTGGGAGTCCAGATCATAAAAAGAATAGGTGATACTATTTAGATCTTAGATTGGAAATTTAAAATTTAAGAATTGCAAACAACTGACTATGCAAGGGTTTGCCACTTGCGGGCCCTCAGAGCGATTTGTCGCGCAGCCGTAACAGGTTGAGGCTTCCATCCTACTCCAAGTCAGAGTTGAGTAACTTAAATTACAATTTTAGCCGGTGCAGACTGGCAGAAACTACAATTTCTAGGGGCCCAAAGGCAGTTAAGAAATTGATAGGGGCTAAAATCAGTTTATTGTCAAGCTCATGAATTTGGGCTGGCGAATCATATATCTTCAGAATCTTTTTACACAAACTATTTCGATATGATCAGCAGTTTCTCCGAACCCATTTATTGCCCGAATCTTAGCTGTGCCGATCCCCGCAATACCTTTGGCCGCCAGCAGTGTGCAGCTTGCGAAACCGATTTAATTTATCGATATTTGTGGGCGGTGGGCCCAGCAGCCGAGGAAGTGCCAACGGGTAAGGTCATCGCCGATCGATACTTTGTCATTGCACCCCAAATCTGGCTGGATAGCCGTCCAGCTTTGCCTCCAAGCGTCCCGGAACAACTGCCGGATACGATTATGCCTTACCTGCATTTGTATCCGCAACGGCTGCATACGCCGGAAGTATACGGTTTTTGTTCTTTGGGGGAAGCACCGGAAGCGGCAGAGGTGCTGTTGTTGGAAAATGTGCCCATCAATAATTTCGGTCGCCTGTATCCTTCTATTTTAGAATCTTGGTCTGGGACAAGCGCCGCGCGCCAAGTTTACTGGCTGTGGCAAATGCTCCAACTGTGGACGCCGCTGTCGGAACAGGGAGTCGCTTCGAGTTTGCTAGTACCGGAAAATTTGCGGGTGGAAGGTTGGCGGGTACGCTTGCTGGAACTGCACCCCGGCAATTTTGTACCGACGCTGCGGGATTTGGGAGATGTGTGGTCAGGTTTGGTGGAATCGGCGCAGCCCGAGGTGCAGTCGAAACTTGGAGAGATTTGTCAGTTTATGCGCCGCAGCAGCATGAATTTCGATGCGATCGCCCTGGAACTCAACGATTTACTGTTAGAACAAGCCGCTCAATTGCCTCTGCACTTAGAAGTAGTCGGCATGACCGACACGGGGCCGCAGCGCTCCCAAAATGAAGACAGTTGCTATCCTACTGCTGCTGATTTTCAATCTAGCAAAACTTCAGGGGGCGACAAACTAATTCCTTACTTGACAATGGTTTGCGACGGTGTTGGAGGCCACGAAGGAGGAGAAGTGGCCAGTCAATTAGCCGTCCAGTCCCTGAAAGCTTTAATCCAAAATTTGCTCGCAGAAATCGCTGAACAACAAGAGTTGATGACGCCAGCAATGGTAATCAAGCAACTCGAAGAAATAGTCAGAGTTGTAAATAATGTGATTTCCGCTCAAAATAACGAGCAGGGAAAAGAGTTGCGGCAGCGGATGGGGACGACTTTGGTGATGGCCCTCCAGTTGCCTCAAAAAGTGAAAAATTCCGAGGATTTGCCCTCGAATAACAGTCACGAACTTTATTTAGTCAATGTTGGAGACAGCCGCGCTTATTGGATTGGCAAAAATTACTGTCAGCGGCTGACTGTGGACGACGACGTAGCCTCAAGGGAAGTCCAGCTAGGACACAGTTTATACTGGGAAACTCAACTGCGATCGGATGCAGGAGCACTGACTCAAGCTTTGGGTACGCGGGACGGCGATTTCCTGCGCCCAATAATTCAGCGATTTATTGTCGAAGAGGAAGGCTTACTGCTGCTTTGTTCCGACGGTTTGAGCGACAACGACTGGGTAGAACACTCTTGGGAAAATTACGGCCCTCCGGTGCTCGATGGTCAAATGTCTTTGGAAGCGGCGGTTCAGTCTTGGATTCGCCTCGCCAACGAGAAAAACGGTTACGACAACACCTCGGTGGTTGCGACTCACTGTCGGATGTCGCCGGAGAGATTGGTACTGTTCGATCCGGCGGTGGCGTCAGCGCCGGCATCAGCGCCGGTGTCATCCGCGTCGGTGTCGCTGCCGATGTCAGGATCTGCATCCCTCCAGAAAACCGGGAGGATGCCAGAATCTCAGCTTTCTGAATCCTCCAAACAGTTGCTGTACCCCGAAACTGCCCCCGCCCCGGAACCATTTCAAAAACAGAAGCCCAAGCGTTTGGCGCCAATGTTGGGACTGTTGGTGCTGATGCTAGTCTTCGCGGGTTTAGGTTTGTGGGTGCGCAGCCTCCAAAACCAGAACCCCGATCCCGAACAACTGCCGCCACCGCCGGAAACTACCGCCCCAACTCCTGCGGATATTCCCTCTCCCGGTGCCGAGAGTCCCTCGCCGTCGCCCGAATCAACTCCTGCGGAAATTCCCTCGCCGTCGCCCGAATCAACTCCTGCGGAAATTCCTTCGCCCGGTGCCGAGAGTCCCTCGCCATCGCCTCCGTAAAGGAGAGCAAGTTAAGCAGAACGTTTTAACAAATGCAGATACTTTCCGGCGGCACGACAACTCGAACGCTGTCGCCGACTTTGTGCCGCTGCAAGTCATCTCTGTGCAAGTTTTGTCGGCGAAGGGCGATCGAGCTTTTAGCAGTCAAGCGGACCGTATAGCGCGTGTCAGTGCCAATATAAATAGCCTCTTCTACTATTCCCGGCCAGCTATTTTCCGCGTCATAATTAGCCGGGAAAATAGCAGCTTTTTCTGGCCGCAACACCAGGGTGACAACTTTCCCAGCGGGCAAATCTTCTGCTGTCGCAACTAACACGGGCAACTGCTGGTCAACCAACACGATTATTTGACCGTTTTGCTTTTCTACTATTCGCCCGGTCAAGAAATTGCTGTCGCCGATAAAATCAGCAACAAACCGCGTTTTAGGATATTCATAAATATCAACAGGCGTTCCCACTTGTTGCAGTTTTCCACCCTCCATCACTGCAATTCTGTCCGACATAGTTAGCGCTTCTTCTTGGTCGTGAGTCACATAAATAAAGGTAATTCCCAATTGGCGCTGCATTTTTTTTAATTCTAATTGCATCTCTTTTCGCAATTTTAAATCCAGCGCTCCTAAAGGTTCATCCAACAGCAAAACAGAAGGCTGTTTGACTAATGCTCTTGCTAGCGCTACTCGCTGCTGCTGTCCCCCTGACAGTTGGCGGGGATACCGTTTTTTTACATCCGTTAACTGTACTAATGCTAAAGCTTCCGCCACGCGATCGCGAATTGTTTGCTGAGGCAAATTCTCCATTTCTAACCCAAAAGCGACATTTTGTGCTACTGTCATGTGCGGAAATAAAGCATAATTTTGAAATACCGTATTCACTGGGCGGTGAAATGGCGGGCGATTTTGCATCGGTTGGCCGTGAATATAAATTTCGCCCGCTGTGGGAATTTCAAAACCCGCGATCGTTCGCAAAGTTGTAGTTTTGCCGCAGCCGGAAGGGCCGAGTAAAGAAAAGAATTCTCGATCGTAAATTTGCAGGTTGATGTTGTCTACAGCTAAGAAATCTTGACTGCGGACACTTTTAAATACTTTGGAAACTTCTAAAACTTCTACAGCGTGCATTGGGTTAGTATGTATGAGTTATGAGTAATAAAAATCTGAGAGAGAACCCGGTTAAACTGAGATATTTGACCATTTTCAATAAGGCTTTTATGAACGGGCAAGATGCCCGTTCCACAAAACTTAATTTTCTTGTGGAACAGGCATCTTGCCTGTTCTTGAGAAGGGTGCAACTCCAATACAAGCTGAAAATTTAAGTAAACCAGCCCCGGCAGAAACCTGTTTTATCTCTACTTTCCAGCCCCTGCTTTAACTTCCGTCCAAGCTCGATCGTACAATGCGGTTGCTTTCCCAACATCCTGCAAGAATTTCATTTTGCCAAACACCTCATCCGACGGATAAATTTGAGGATTTTTCAAATCTTTCGGGTCGATTAAACCTTTGTCTATTGCTGCTTTGTTGGGCGAGCCATAGTGGGTAAAATTAGAAATTTTAGCACCTACTTCTGGCTGCAAAATGAAGTTAATAAATTTCTCAGCTAACTCTTTGTGAGGTGCACCTTTGGGAATTGCCATGTTGTCAGAAAAGATGATTGTTCCTTCTTTGGGAATAACGTAGCGGAGATTTGGATTCTCTTTCATTACCTGAAAAATATCGCCGCTCCATTCCATTGTCAGATTTACTTCTCCTTGATCCAGCAGAGCTTGACCCGTGTCGGGGACAAAAGCTGCAATAATATTTTTACTTTTAATCAGCAAATCGCGGGCTTTGTTAATCTCTTCGGGATTAGCTGTATTGGGGTCGAATCCTAAATACATCAAAACGCAGGCAAAGGTGTATCTGGCATCATCTTGCCATGCTATTTTTCCAGTATATTTAGAATCGAACATCGCCGCCCAACTGTTGATATCGCCCTTGGTTGCTTTCAAGTTGTAGCCAATTCCCATTGTTCCCCACTGATAAGGCAACGAATATTTGTTGCCAGGGTCAAATGTTTGGTTGATAAATCTCGAATCGAGATTTTTATTGTTAGGAATCTTCGGGAAATCTAACGGCTCAAGTATATTATCTGCTGCCATGATTTTCACCATGTAATCAGCGGGAAATATTACATCGTAACCGGGATTTCCCTGTTTTAGTTTGGCATAGAGCGCATCGCTGTTCTCGAAAGTATCGTATTGAATTTTAACATTGTTCTCTTTCTCGAATTGAGCTATAACTTCTGGGGCAATATAAGTTGAATAGTTGTAAATGCTGAGAACTTGCTGCTGGTTGCCACCTGTGGGGCTACAGCCGAAAGTCACCGTTGCACTCATCACAAACAAAAGTAGGAAAGTCAGCAGGCGTTTCATAGGTTGTATTAGTTGCAGACGACAATAATTATGACACAAAAAGCAATTTTTTTAATTTTTATGAACTTTTAACGATGATACAACCAGCAACAAGGAAGCCAACAACATCAAAGTTGAAATGGCATTAATCGCTGGCGTCACTGCAAATTTTATCATGCCGTAAACAAATAATGGCAGCGTCATCGAACCGACGCCGGTGGTAAAGAATGTCACGACAAAATCATCGAGAGACAGAGTAAAAGCCAGCAGTGCCGCGCTGAAAATAGCGGGCAAAATCAGAGGGAGAGTGATGCGCCAAAAAGTCCGCCATTCGTTAGCGCCTAAGTCAAAAGCTGCTTGCTCTAATATCGGATCGAGTTCCGCCAAACGCGCCCTGACAGTAATAGTCACAAATGAAATATTAAAGACAACGTGACCGATAATTACTGTAGGTAAGCCGAGATTGAGGCGAATTCCCGTGAGATTTTCTACGATCCGAAATACGAGGGTAAAGAAAACTAGCAGCGAAATGCCGATCGTAATTTCGGGCATAATAATCGGCAAAAACAGCAAAGCTTCTACTGCTTTGCGCCCCGGAAAATGAAAGCGTTCCAGTGCTAGCGCGAGCATTGTACCAAAAATTGTCGCTAACACAGTCGAAATAGCTGCAATTAGCAAGCTGTTGTTGAGTGCTGGCCAAATTCCGGCGCTGGTACTCGTAGCAATCGTCGCGCCTGCATTGCTAAACAAGCTGCGATACCAATCGAGGGTAAAACCGCGCCAAACTGCGTTGAATCTGGAAGCATTGAAGGAGTAAATAATTAAGATCAGAATTGGCAAATAAAGAAAGGAAAATGCTAGTGCAGCTTGTACCCAAAGCCACTTTTTGCCGATCGCGCGCACGAGCAAATCTACTTTTGTTTTAGTCATTAGTCATTAGTCATTAGTCATTAGTATGTTAGTTAGCCCTCCGGGGCGGGTTTTACAGACAATCTGTGCCTAAGACCAATAATCTCATAAACCCGCCCCCACCAAACTGTAAATCTCAATCTACCTGTTTAATTTTCATCAGACACGCGGAAGTAGATTAAAACAGGAATCAATACGATCGCCGTCAACAGCATAGAAAGCGCCGATCCAAAAGGCCAGTCGCGGGCTTTCATAAACTGATTTTGGATCAAATTTCCCACCATAACTGTTTTAGAACCGCCCAATATATCTGGTGTAATAAAAGCGCCAACTGCGGGAACAAAAACTAGAATAGAGCCTGCCACAATACCGCGAGTTGTCAATGGTAAAAACACGCGCCAGAAAGTCCGAATATCGTTTGCCCCTAAATCTTGAGCAGCTTCTACTAATACAAAATTGAAGCGTTCTATGCTAGAATATAAAGGCAGAACCATGAAAGGTAAATAGCCGTAAATCAGACCGATCGCCACAGCCAAAGGTGTAAAAAGCAAGTTTAACGGTTCGCTAATAATTTGCAGGCTTTGCAGGGCTGTGTTAACTACTCCTTCGCTGCGCAGGAGTATGATCCAGGCGTAGGTTCTCACTAAAAAGTTAGTCCAAAATGGAATAATTACCAGCAAAAGCAAAGCATTTCGCCAGCGGGGAGAACGGGTGGCGATGAAGAATGCTAGGGGATAGCCAACTAACAAGCAAGCGGCTGTTGTCAGAAAAGCCAGCCAGAGCGATCGACCAATTACCCCTAAGAACAGTCCGCTGAACAAACGCTGGTAGTTGCTGAGAGTAAATATCCAAGTAACGCCCCCGTAAGTACCGCGTTCTAAGAAACTGTACAAAAGTACAATTAGCACCGGCAAAATGAAGAAAACGAGCAGCCATGCGGTAGCGGGAAATAAGAGCAGCAACAGGTTAGTCTGCTGGCGGTTTTTGACACTCATTATTCACTCAAGCCAAATTTAGCACATAATGCAACACATTTTATATCAAATCCGCATTTTATGAATTATGTCATCATTAATAAATTATCAAGAGGTACGCAATGTCAGCAGAATCGCCAACCCCAAAAATAGTCGTCGTCGGTGCAGGATGGGCCGGTTTAGGCGCTACCTATCACCTAGCCCAGCAAGGCTATGACGTAACTTTGTTAGAAGCAGGCCCTCATCCTGGCGGCTTAGTCGCGGGGTGGAAAACCAGCGGCGGGCGTTCCGTAGAAGCAGGCATTCATGGCTTCTGGTATCCCTACAAAAACATCTTTTCCTTAGTCAAACAATTAGGACTAGATCCTTTCACGCCTTGGACTCGTTCTTGTCAGTATTCACCCGCCGGATTGGAAGTAGAATCGCCGATTTTTCAGGACGAACCGCGACTGCCCACACCGTTAGGAACCTTTCTTTACACCCGATTTAAAAGGTTGCCATTAGTCGATCGGCTTTCAGCCTTACCCTTACTCTACGCCGTCCTAGATTTCGACAATTCCGACGAAGCTTGGCGCAGGTACGATCGCGTCACCGCCCGCGAACTCTTCAAACAGTTTGGCGTTTCTGCAAGACTGTACCGCGATGCTTTTGAACCCATGTTATTAGTAGGTTTATTTGCACCAGGAGAACAGTGTTCTGCCGCTGCGGCTTTGGGAATGCTTTATTATTTCATCTTAGCCCACCAACCGGATTTTGATGTAGTTTGGTGTCGCGGAACTGTCGGAGAAAAAATATTTCGTCCCTGGGTCGATCGCCTGGAAAAACTCGGCGCAAAAGTATTGACAAAGCAGCGAGTTACTGATTTAACAGTTGACAGCAACAACCGAGCCACGGGCGTTGTTTGCGGCGAAGAAACCTTCGATGCAGATGCGGTTATTTTTGCAGTTGGAGTCACGGGAATGCAAAAAATTATCAGCAGCAGCCCCGCTTTGCAAAGTCGCCAAGAGTTTCGGGACGCGATGAATTTGGGCGCTGTTGACGTGTTAGCTGTTCGCCTGTGGTTTGACAGAAAAATTGACATTCCGCTGCCTTCTAATGCCTGTTTTGGGTTTAGTTCAACTACAGGTTGGACGTTTTTTGATTTGAATGCTTTGCACGACGAATTCCGAGACGAACCGGGAACAGTTGTCGAAGCTGACTTTTATCACGCCAATCAATTAATTCCCCTGAAAGATCGGGAAATTGTTTCCCTAGTTCAGCGGGATTTAGCGACTTGCATTCCGGCTTTCCGGGAGGCAAAAGTAATTGACAGCAGCGCGATTCGGCTGTCGCGGGCGGTGACGCATTTTGCCCCTGGCAGCTATCAGTATTTGTTGCCGGCGGTAACAAGTTATGATAATGTATTTATGAGCGGCGATTGGGTTGTTACCCGCCACGGTTCTTGGTCGCAGGAAAAGGCTTATGTTACTGGTTTGGAGGCGGCAAATTTGGTAATTTCGCGTTTCGGACTTGGGAACAAAGCGGCAATTATTCCCGTGGAAGCTGACGAACCGCACATTCAAATCGGGAGACAGATTAATCAGTTTGCTCGCAGTTTGACTAAAACATTCCTTCCCGATTTTTGGCTGCCATAATTTTTATTCATTAGTCATTGGTCATTGGTTCTATCAAATCCGTTAGCATCAGAATGATATAAACGGAGGACACGGCAGTGCCGTGTCCCTACCGCGATCAATTGTAGGGAAACGGCAGTGCCGTGTCCTCTATATCAGTCCAATGCAAACGGAATTAATATCATTAGTTAATAGTTCGCGAGGAGGACACGGCAATGCCGTTTCTTGCGCCCCAAAATAATCGATTATACTCGCGAGGAGGACACGGCAATGCCGTTTCCCTACCGCCTGATTAATTGTAGGGACACGGCAGTGCCGTGTCCTGACTTTGGGTAATATTAATTCGGATGCAACCCAATTTGATATGACTATCGCCAATAAGGCCGGCCCTTCCAAAAAACTCCCACCGTAACTCCTATTAGTGCAGCTTCCGATAAACTTGCTAAAAAAGGAGGTACGGGCAGGAATGACTTTAACACCAAACCCAAGAGCACGCACAAAGCTAACACCCACAAATTAGTCCGGTTGAGCAAAAATTGCTGCTGCCAATACTCTAAAAAGTATACTGCTAAAGCTCCCATTCCCACTGCTGTAGCGAAAGGTATCAATATCCCCAGCCCAGAACCGAAGACAAGCGTCAGAATGTTGCGGAATGGTCGCGACTGCATGAAACCCCACGCTAAAAATAGCTCCAGTCCAATCACGATTGAGTTGACGAGGGCGGCAATTTGCAGCATTTCTCGCCAAGGTAAAAGTTTTAAGCGGCGCAGAAAATTACTCACATCGGCAAATTAGGTAGGTTGCTTTGATTTTATAACAGTTTCGCGGACTGCGATCGACATCTTCCTCCTCTTTAAGTAAAATAAAGATTGAGGGCAGTCTCTTGACAAATAAACCCAGAGCATCTGCCTGCTAGTTGTTGGAACCGCGAAAGGAAAAAATTTATGGTGGAGAACACTGTCGATTGTGCTGTAGCTTGCGTCAACGGCTGCGTTTTGGGCGACAAGTGCCCGAAGCGGGAATACGCAGCGGCAACGTCAAACTTTATTGAAAATACTTCTCTCGACAAAATGCTAGAAATAGCAGAGGAAGCGGTGAGAAAGAAACGGAGGGAACCGCCCAAATGGGTAATGCCTGATTTTCCAGAATAGAATTAGCGCTTCTTAAAAAAAATCGCCCTTTCAAAAGGGCGATGTTTTTTGTATTCCTAATGAAATAGTCTAGGGAAATCAATATATTTCCTGGGATAGAAGCTCGCAGCTTAAATAGCAGTTATTATGCCACTTAATTACAGCCATTGGCGCTCGATAACAACAATTCACCTAAAGCCAATAGCAAAATTCCCAAGTATTTAATTGAATTGAGTAAAAAAAACTCAGGAGCAAGTATCGTGGCACAGCAAAAGAAACAATCTAAAAAAGCAATAGAAGAACGCGATAATTCCGGCGATTTGCCTCAAGAAATTACCGAATCTTACGGCACCGGCGTTATCGCTCAACCGGGATTGAGCGAAGACGGAATAACAACTCTCGACGACAGCAGTTCGGAATACACTTCAAGCAGTTCCCAAATCAGCGGCGGGGATGGCGATGTTGCTGCTGCGGAACAAGAAAGTGCCACGGGCGAGGAATTGGTGGGGGGAAGCGCTCCAACTCCCGACCAAGATATGGTTGACGAACTCGGAGCTGCTGCGGGGATAGAAATGCCCGACGGAGCTATTTTGCACACCACAGATATGCTCGATCGCCGAGATGAAAGTCGGTGGGAATTAGACCCTAGTTCTGCGGAAGATTATCAGGAGCGACCGGATTTATAGGTTTATTTATTACAGTCTTGGAGTTAAGCTGTTCGGCATTTAAAGGAGGATAGTAGGGTGCGGAGCGTAAATAAGCGTTTCCCATGTATAGTATGTGTTCTATAGCAATCCTAAATGAATCGTAAATTTTTGACCCCACCCCAACCCTCCCCTTGCTAAGGGGAGGGAGTAAGAAATTCACAAATGATTTAGGATTGCTATAGCTGACGCACCTTACCTGGATCGTTAATGGTTTAAATGCGTAACAGCGTGTCAGCTAATTGACAAGCCGATTCCGGTACCTTTGCCGATCGGCTTCGTAGTAAAAAACGGGTCAAAAATGCGATCGCGCAAGTCCTCGCTGATTCCCGGCCCGCTGTCATGAATTTTAATAATTGCCGTGTTAGAGTTGCTGAATTTCGTACAAATCCGAATCTGGTAGGGATTTGGTTGAATTTCCTGGATTTTTTTTGACTGCTGGATTCTTCGATCGCATCGATCGCATTAGCTAAAATATTCATAAATACCTGATTAATCTCCCCGCCGCAGCACTCTACATTTTTCAAATTGGGGTTAATCATTGCGAGTCAAACCCTGAAGGCTAACTTGCAGAATCGACAAACCCAAAATCAGCAAAAACAACACCAGCCCGATCGTACAAGCATAACCAATTTCCAAATCCTTAAAAGCCCGTTCGTAAAGATAATAAACAACAGTCTTAGAACTATTGCGAGGCCCGCCCTGAGTCATAATATAAACTTCTTCAAAAACCTTAGTAGCAGAAATCGCCGAAATTACCGCTACCAAAACTAGATACGGCTTCATCAGCGGCACAGTAATATCCCAGTGCTTCCCCAAACCCTCCGAACCGTCAATCGCAGCCGCCTCATAAAGTTCTGCCGGGATAGATTGCAGCCCCGCCAAATAAATCACCATGTAATAACCCAACCCTTTCCAAATAGTAACTGCCATGACGCTAAAGATTGCCAACTTTGGATTAGCCAGCCAAGAAACAGGAGGCAAACCCAACAATTCCCCCAACTGATTCAGCAATCCAGTCTCAGCAAACAGCCACTTCCAAGCAATCCCCGCCACAACCATCGAAATCACCGCCGGCGTGTAGTATGCTGCTCGAAACCAGTTCATCCCCCTAAGTTTTTGGTTGCACAAAATCGCCATTCCCAACGGCACAACAACCAATACAGGCACAACGCAGGTGAGATAAAGCAGCGTATTGGTCATAGTTTGCCAAAATGTGCGATCGGCCCACAACCTCTCAAAATTCTTCAAACCCACCCACTGCGGCATTTGAGTTAAATCATATTCGTAATTAGTAAAACTCAAATAAAAAGCTTGCACCGCCGGCCACAAAACAGTCAAACTCAAAATAAACAAAGCCGGAAACAAAAACAAATAAGGCGTCAAGTAGCGTCGGGAAAAAGTCACAGACATAAATTAGTTATTAGTTATTAGTTATTAGTTATTGGTTATTACTCGTTCCCAGGTCGAGCCTGGGAACCAGTTATCTCGCTTCTCTGCGGAGGCAGACTTCGTTTGTGTAGACGCGGTTTTAACCGCCGACTAATAAGGGTAAGAAACTAATTAGCCCCTACAAACAATTGTTATTTAACTCCAGAAAACAAAGCCTGCCAGTCTCCGGGAGAACTGGCATTTTCCCCCTCTTTCACCTCAAAAGTAACGTTGCAAGCTTGCGGTTGTTCCAAGGCTTGCACGCACAATTCTGCAATATCTTCCCGACTGACTTTGCCCTTAATATTGTCTCCTTGCTCGAAGATTAAAGCTTTGCCTCCCGGTTCTTCAGTCAAAGCGCAAGGTCTGACAACAGTATAAGGTATGCCGCTCGATCGCACGCAATCCTCCCCTTTCAACTTCCAAGTCAAAATTCCCCCCAACATATCATTCATCCTGACAGCCGGCGGTTCTTCTTCCAAGTTAATTCCCGGGCGGCCCGGGCGGGTAACTCCTGCCGAACTCACCATCACAAATCGCGGTAAAGTCTGTCCGCCATCAGCTTTAACAGATTCTAATTCCAGTTGAAAAATACCAGGTGTAAATTTCGGATTGAGCGCGCCGTCGTATTCAAACTTGCTCAGCATTAACTGAAAAGAAAAAATATTGCTGGCATCAAATTTCGAGCCATCTTTAACAGTTTTGGCGCGGAATACTGGAATTAATTTATCGAAGGGAACGACAACAGTAATCCAGGTATTGTAAACAGTATCAAACGAATAGCAATAGCCAATTCCATCCCATTTAGCTTCGCTGCGAACAATCAATTTGTAGCGCTTGCCGTCGCCCTTAACGCGCAGTTGGAGGCCGCTAAATCCTGCGAGATTGAGCGGAGGATCGAAGTTGCGAGTGCGCACCGAAGCAAAGCCGCCAGAGTTGGCAGTAGAAACATTGCCTGTGAATATAGCTGTATTGTCTGTAAGTACGATCGAACTTTCGCTGGTGCCGCCCATTACGATATCGTCTAGCGCACCCCAAGTTTCTTTTAAATCTTGGCTGGGTTTTGTGAAATCAAAAATTGTTTTGTCGCCTGCTTGAATTAGCTGGCGGCGAACAGCTTGCACTAAATTATTGATGCCTTTGTATTCGACTATTTCGGGAACATCCACAACTTCCGGCATATAAAATTTGATGCCTTGATAGTATTTTTCCCTGGTTGGGGTGTCTCCTTCTACCGGTTGAACTTTGGTGCCGGTGCAGCAGATAACTGCTTCTACGCCGTTTGTTACAAGCGGTGTCAGTGTTTCTGGTAGAGTGATATCTGCCTCGACTAATTCGACATTTTTGCCGAGAATTTCTGTTGCTCTTTTGGTATCTCTGACGAGACAGCGTACTTTATATCCCCGCTGTTGCAGCCGCTTGACAACTCGCTTCCCGACACCGCCGGTGCCACCGGCTACCAGTATTAGTTTGGGTTGGTCTTTTTTACTACTTTTGCTGCTGCTTCCGAACAGTTGTTGCAGCCAGCTAATGCTACCAATGAAGGGAATGACGCCGAAATAAGCCAAGGTTTTGACAAATCTGCCGGCATCCCATTGGGCGGTATTTTTTTCAGTCACAGTCGCTTCCTCTGAATTGGCTCAAATCTACTTAGCTGCTTTTGTATTTTAATCGAATTTTTGATTTTTGAATTTGGTCGATTCCCTAGCCTTGCCGATAGCTTGGCTCGCGCGAACTTTTTTTCAGTTTACAATCGGTTTGGGATGAGTTTGGCTCAAGGGAATCTCAATAATCAACTCCGTTCCCTTTCCGGGGGCTGAAATGCAGCTCAATTTGCCGGCGTGTTGTTCCACCACAATTTCATGGCTAATTGCCAAACCTATCCCCGCACCTTTCCCTACCGGTTTTGTGGTAAAAAACGGCTCAAATATTTTCTGGCGAACTGTTTCTGTCATCCCGCAACCGTTGTCCTCGATCCGAACTGCTACGGCTTTTTCTCCCGGACAAACTTCAGTCACGATCCGAATTTGTCCCCACTTGACTGGCTCTTGTTCGCCCCCGTAGTGCGGCGATAAATTATTGTTGACAAAGGCATCTTCTATAGCATCAATTGCATTTGTCAGTACATTCATAAATACTTGGTTGATCTGAACTGCGTAACACTCAACCAAAGGCAGACAGCCGTATTCTTTGATGAGATGAATTGCGGGGCGATCGGGCTTCGGTTTGAGTCGGTTGCTCAAAATCAGCAAAGCGCTGTCCAATCCGTCGTGAATGTCAACTGGTTTAATCTGGGCTTCGTCAATTCTAGAGAAGTTTCGCAGCGACTGAACTATCTCGCGGATGCGGTTAGCTCCTACTTTCATTGAACCCACCAACTTGGGTAAGTCTTCAACTATAAACTCTAATTCTACGGCTTCTATTTCTGCTTGAATTTCGGGCGAAGGCGACGGATAGTGCTGCTCGTAAAGCTGCAATAAATTAATGAGTTTTTGAGTGTATTCGTTGGCATAGCTAAGATTTCCGTAGATGAAGTTAATTGGGTTACTGACTTCATAAGCTACCGCCGCCACCAACTGTCCCAAACTTGACATTCTTTCGCTTTGCACCAATTGAGTTTGCGCCCGCTTAAGCTCGGACATCGCTGTTTTCAAATGAGCAGTTTTTTCGCGTTCTCTGGCGACTGATGCTTCTAGTGCTGTATTTAATTTTTCTAGTTTGTAGACTTGGCGCAGCACTATATTAATCATTGCTTTTTTCAGTTCCAATGCAGCGTCTATTTCGCATTGTTTCCAAGGCAACGATTTGTACCTCACATTTTCTTTCCACAGCTCGAAGGATTTCCGAGGAGACAGCCGAGGGCTGCCATCTTCATCTATTTGAACTGGTTTGTTGGGGTTGCCCGCCCAATTTACTGTCTTAATTACTTCCGGGCGAAACCACAAAATGTATATTTTCGGAGTCGGCGATATTGCTATGGCCAAACACCCGCTAGCCGTGTCTTTAAATTCCTCAGCTTCTGGATAGCATTTGGTCAGCGAGTCTGTATAAAAAATTTCTTTCTTTAGGTGATTTTGCATCCATTGAGTTAAGTATTTGAGCGATTCTCCCTGAGGTGTTTGCCCGACTGGATAGCAATTGTCTCCAAATACTATTGCTGCTCCCTGGGCGTTGACTGCTTCCAGCAAATTATGCTGACATTTAACTAACAGTTGTGACAAGTTTTCGGAGGTGGATATGTCTTCAAAAATCTGGGTTTGAATAGATTTTAAGTGTAGTTTGTAGTCGTAGTCTTCGTTTCCTTCTTTTGATTGCAGTTCTAAGGACATTACTTGCCCGATAAATTCGCAGGCTGCGCGCAATTGATAGTTGAGGTATTTTGGTGTATAGTTGTGGCAAGCAATCAATCCCCACAGTTTTTTGTCTTTGATTAACGAGATTGACATTGAAGCTGCAACGCCCATATTTTGCAGGTATTCTATGTGAACGGGAGAAACGCTTCTCAACACGCTGAAACTGAGGTTTCGGGGCTGGGTGGTAACAGCATTGTTTCCTGAAACAAGGGGAACTGGTTTATAATTAATATCTGGGATCAACCTCAGCCAATTTAACGAATACAGTTTTCTGGCTTGTTTGGGAATATCTGAGCTGGGGTAGTTTAAGCCTAAGAAAGGACTCAGGTTTTCTGCTTTGTCTTCAGCGATTACAGCGCCGTTGCCTTCGGGGTCAAATTGATAGACCATAACTCTATCAAATCCCGAATTTTTCCTGACTTCTTCTACAGTCAGTTGACATAATTCCTTGAGATTTTTGGCGCTTTGAATTTGGCTGACAGTGGCTCTCACTGAATGATAAAAGCTAAAAACAGACAAATTTTCTTGGCTGGTGGCTAATTCTAACTCGACCATCAAAACTTCTTCTACTCGGTGGAGAATGCAGTCAAATTCTAAACAATTGCCTGCTTGTTCCACAGACAGCTTAATGGGATTGACAGTTTTTAAGTTTTCCTTCCGCAAACAGGCCTTGAGTTTTTCTAGCTGAAGTCGATCGAAGAACAAGCTCAAATCTTGACCGATCGCACTTTCTGCATCTACTCCTAACAAATCTTGCGTATTTTCGCTGGCTTGCAGTATTTCTAGTTGAGGTTCTCGTACAACAAGTAGCACCCCGTGCGGCTGAATGTGTCCCGATAGGTGAATGGGTTCTCTGTCGCAATTTGTCAAGTCAACTTCTTCGAGTGCGGGAATTGTGATTTGTCGATCCATTTTCTTTATTTTCCGCTGTAAAATTTTGAGAGGGTTCTATTGATTAGAGATTTGAGAGCAAATCGGCTTTTCCATAATAATCTCATATTGTTCGATCGCATAACGGCTCGAAACCTGGAGGGACGCTAGCAATCAATCATCCGAGAATCAGCGAGTCGAAAATGATTGAGTCGAAAATCAGCCTAAAGTTGTATTACTGTTCGATCGGTGCGGGTCTTCTATATATTTTACGGAGTTGGCTCTTCTATACTATCGATACCCGATGTTAATTATCGCAGCAACTGTTGCAATTCTTCAAGTAGTTTTAATAATTCTCCACAAATATTAAATTTGTGGTATAATTTTGCAAGCAGGAAAAGGGGGAGAGAAATGCGTCTCCAGAGCGGCCTACTGACGAAAATATTAAGTTAAAGTAAGGGTGACACGATCTAAAAGTCAAGTCACGTTAAGCTCTTTAAGTATATCCAACAGGCCCGACAATTAGACTAATGCTCGACTTCAATACAGTTACTGAGTTTTCTTATACCTACTGCATAGGTATCTGTGCATTTTTAGTTCCGGCAAACTTGCTGACTACTTTGCAGACAGCGATTTTGACAGGACTAAACCGACCTCGAATACAAGTTTGGGGGTCTGCGGTTGTGGCCGGCATTTGGGCTACAGCAATGATATTTCACGTTTTTACCTGGTTCGCGATCGGGGTAGTAATGCCTCCGACATACATCTTGCTAGTTATGGGAATCACTTGTTTGACAATCAATGTCTGGGCGATCGCTCATCCTGCAAGCATGATGCAATTAATTCGAGTTGCGGTATCAGTTGTTAGTGGAGCTTTCAGAAAGAAGAAGGATTTAGTTATCTGGGAGAGAAGGAGTTAGTTATCTAGGAACTAAAAAAGAATTTGGCCGGGAGTAATGTGAAAAATGTCAGGGAGAATATTGGTTTGAGAAGAAAGTTTTCCCTGATTCCAAATCAGGGCTCAGAGTCCAGATTTTCTACTGCTTATTCCGGTTCGCGATCGCGACAATCTTCTGTTTCCGGGCCGCGGGGATGGATCGTGCAGTTGAGCAGGTAGCCGCCGTCGCTTCTGCCGTAATAGTAGCGGCATCCGATGCAAATTGCCGGAGGTTCGATCGCACTTTGGTAAACCGGATAATCCCCAGCCGCCAGCAGCGAAAAGTCGCGCTGCGTCTGAACAGTCCCGATCGCAGCGCCTGAGAGTTCGACAGCTTCGCGGATGTTTTCGATCCTGCTGTAAGGCGGCAGGTAAATGTCCATACAAAGGCGAATGCCCTCGCCTTCCTGCTCGTGGCGGGTAATAGTACCTCCGAGCAAACCGACGCGCGAAGCAATGGCGGAGGAAAATTCGCCCGGGGAGGTGCAGTAACCGGAGAAAATGTGAATATGTTCGTCCGTAGTAGCCCTCACAGTCACGCGAGTGGGAATTCGCACTCTCAGGTAAGCGTCGAGTTCGTCAAAAACCGGTTCGGCGAGGGAGAGCATTTGGTTTGCGTCTTCGTGGTCCGGCCCAAAACCCTTAGAAACCTTGGACACGAGGGCTGCTAAAATATCAAAAACTTCGATTAACAGCGATTGCAGCCTGCTATCAACGGCGATCGGACATTCTCTGAGCAGTTTTAAATAATCCTCCAAGCGGTGGGCTATTCGCTGAATGCTGCTAAATCCGAGCATAGCTGCTCCCCCTTTAATCGAGTGCGAGGCTCGGATGAGCTGATGTATCCTTTGGGGAGCTGGCACGGTGTTTTGCATACCCTGCAAGCCTTGTTCGATGATTTGGATGTGTTCTGCGGCTTCTTCGAGAAAGTAGCCGATAATGCGCTGTAGTTGTTCTGGCAGCATAATTTTATTTTCCGAAAGGCACCCGAGGATCGGTTGTCAGTTGTCCGTTGTCCGTTGTCCGTTGTCCGTTGTCAGTTGTCCGTTGTCCGTTGTCCGTTGTCGGTAGTGAGACATTTGATACAGCAGATGGCAAGTTTATGAAGTACATCTCAGATCGATCGATCCCCGTAGGACACGGCATTGCCCAACTGATATTTAACTGACGAGTTATTTGTGTCTTTAAGCCCTAATCTGTTCTATCCTGACTCACGGCAACTGTAGTGGCAATGTTGAAAACTCTTAACTGTTAACTGTTGACTGCGATTTTTGGGCTCCGACGGTAGCGGTTGCTACCCCCAACAGCAGCACCGCAGCACCTGCGAGTACCGCCGGCGCGGGCACTTCCCCAAACAGCAAATAACCCAAACAACTCGCGCCAACCGGTTCAAACAAGATAGCAAGAGTTACTAGAGTTGGGGAAATCTGCACTACAGCCCAGTTTAAAATAGTGTGGCCGACTAATTGAGGCAAAGCGGCCGTTAACAAAATATAAAAATATACAATGTGCGGATAATTGGTATAACTGGTGCCGAAGGCGAGGGGGAGAGGCAGCAGGACGATCGCAGCAACAGTATAGGCGATCGCGATATAGCCACCAATTCCCAGTCCCCGCCGCTGAGCTTCCCGGCCCAGCAGCAAATACAAGCTAACGGCCCAGGAACCAGCCAGAGCAAGGAAATCGCCCAGCAGTTGGCTGCTGCCGGCCTCGGGTGCGCCCGCACTCCCGCCAGCGATCGCCATTCCCCCTGCAAGGGCTATAGTAATGCCAGCGATCGACATTTTGCTGAGTTTTTCGCCGAACCAGAAGCGCGACAAAAGCGCTACCCAGACGGGATTTGTGGTGACGAGGGCAGTCGAGGCGGCGATCGAAGTATAAGAAAGTGAGGTAATCCACAGGGCAAAGTGCAGGGCGAGACACAAACCCGCAGCAGCAGCATAGCGCCGAGCTCCCGGTTGCAGGGCGTTCCACTGAATTTTCCGCCAAGCAGGAAGCAAAATTAAAGCAGATAAAGTCAGGCGAGAAGCGGCGAGTACCAGGCTGAAACCAAAGCCACCCGCGCCTGCTGAAAAGTTAGCCAGCCTAATTAAGATTGAGGCAGTTGAGACGGCTAAAACACCGATAATTAACAATAGGGCGATCGACCAATTCGGCGGTTGTTTCGGAAGATTCATTTTTTTGGTAATTGGTAATTGGTAATTACTGAGATGTTGCACCATTGCCCGAAACAGGCAAGATGCCTGTTCCACAAGAAAATTCACTCTTTGTGGAACAGGCATCTTGCCTGTTCATAAAAAGCTTATTGAGAATGTTGCAAGATGTGAGTAATTACCAAAAATAAAATTTACAGAGCAATTTTTGCACAAATCCTGAACACTTTCTATTCTATTCCCTTCTCCTGTCTTCCTTCGCCTCATAAGCGTCTTCGCGGTTCGTTAAAAAAGCCCGATCGCCGATCGCAAAAAATTGATCTACTCAAGAAATATTAATGTAGAGCGCGCCTAAAATTAGATGACCTCTGTTATAGTTTCAATACCGCAGCAAACCATTTCCCCACTTACAATTTATAACTATCTATGGCTCCTACAGTTTTGATTACAGGCGCTTCTCAAGGAAGCGGCAAAGCAACAGCAATTTTATTTGCAAGTAAAGGTTACGATGTGGTGATGGTGGCCCGCCAGCCAGAGAGATTGGCAGCAGCAGCGGCTCAAGTGCAGCGCGAAGGCACTTCCGCTGTCGCTATTGCGGGGGATGTTGGCGACATTCAACAAGTGCGCGCGATCGTCCAAAAAGCCCTAGATGCCTGCGGGAACATCGATGTTTTGGTTAACAATGCCGGCATTTGTCTCGCGGGGGCGATCGAGCAAACTACCTCCGAAGACTGGCAGCAATTAATGAATACCAATTTTTGGGGCTGCGTTAACACAATTCAAGAAATTTTGCCACATTTTCTGGAACGAAAAACTGGGACAATAGTCAATGTTGGTTCCATTGGCGGCAAAATGCCCTTGCCTCAAATGACTGCTTATTGCGCCAGCAAATATGCAGTAACGGGTTTAACAGAAACTTTGCGGTTGGAATTAGCGCCTCAAGGCATTCACGTTTGCGCCGTGCATCCGGGCTTGATTAACAGCGATTTTTTAGAAAGAGCTCAATTTCGCGATCGAGACGAACCCGCAGTCGAATTGCGCCGCCAGCAAATGAGCCAAATGCTAAAATCTGACTGGGCAAATCAGCCGGAAGATATTGCTAAAGCTATCTGGGATGCTGTGAAAAATCAGCGTGCAGAAATTACCGTCGGCCCTGCTTTTTTCGCGTCGGAAGCTTATCGGTTATTCCCCGGTTTGATGCAGTGGGCAATGGAAAAGGGCAACTGAAGAACAGGCATCTTGCCCGTTCTTGAGAGATAATTAATCAATTAGCTGCTTCAAAGCAAAGAATTAGCACTAATCAAACGACCGTTTAAATCGGCTGGCGTTACATTCAACACAGTACCCAACAAAGCATTAGTAAAACCGAATCTAATATTAGTAGCTTCAACGCGGCCGTTACCATCGGGATCGAGAGTTCCCTGCGAGATGCCACCCTTGGCCAACAAACTCGTTCCCCCCGATATAGTTGCAGGATCGATCACCAGCAGCCTCGGATCGTTTAAGCTATAATTTACCTGTTCAAAGGAGATATTGCTGCTGGTAAAGGCCACACTAATTCCAATCAAATCGCTAGACTTATCAAAATCCACAATTACCGCGTCAGGAACTTCAATGCCAACTACTCTGATTCCCGCTTGATCGACTCGAAAAACAAAGACATCGCTCCCCCCACCACCTTTGTAAATATCCACATCTCTGTCGCCAATTAAAGTATCGTTGCCGTCACCGCCGACTAACAAATCCACACCTTGTCCGCCGCGCAAGAAATCATTTCCCGCGCCACCGTCAAGGAAATCGCTATTTCTATCCCCTGTCAAGAAATCGTCGCCATTTTCTCCCAAAACATCGTCATCATCTTTGCCGCCGTAAATAGAATCACTGCCGACACCGCCTAACAGACTGTCTTTACCATCGTTGCCGAAAATCCGTTCTGCATCTGACGCGCCCCTGACAGTATCATTACCGCCCAGCATCCAAATTCCCCCAGGAAAACTAGCAAGTTGTCCTGGTGCCAGTGTAATATTTTCAGCAGAATTGTCTCCTACCAAACGAGAGATGCCTGAATTATCTGGGGTGAGTACCATAGTTGTAAGTTTTGTGCGATGCGATCGTGGATATCTTGCAATATTCTAGAGATTAGTAGGGTGCGCCAGAACACAGTTACTTGTTGTGCAGCGCGATCGAGCAATCGCTGGCGCACCCTACTAGACAGCTCCATCTTGGCACAAGCCTGGTGGAAGTATCTTAGATTAAAATAAAAGTTAAAATTTGAGCCAATGCCAATTATCTTAGTTGAAGACTTGAGCAAAGTTTATCCGGTAGCGATTAAAGAACCGGGACTTAAAGGAACACTGCGACACTTTTTTAACCGCACTTACCGCAATATCAAAGCAGTTGAGGGCGTTTCTTTCAGTATTGAACCTGGGGAAGTGGTGGGGTTTCTCGGCGCTAACGGTGCGGGCAAAACTACTACGCTGAAAATGCTGACTGGTTTGATTTATCCGTCTGCTGGTACTGTGAGAGTGTGCGATCGCACTCCTTTTCGCCGCGAAGCAGATTTTCTGCAAAAAATCACCCTAGTCATGGGACAAAAACAGCAGTTAATTTGGGATTTACCCGTGCTCGACTCTCTGCGAATCAATGCCGCAGTCTACGGCATTCCCGATGCAGATTATCGGCGGCGAATCGGAGAATTGACAGAGATGCTGTCACTAGAAGGCAAGTTAAATCAGGCGGTACGAAAGCTTTCTTTAGGCGAACGCATGAAAGCTGAATTGATGGCGGCGCTGCTGCACCAGCCGGAGGTATTATTTTTAGATGAACCGACTTTAGGTTTGGATATAAACGCACAGTTTAGCGTCAGGCAATTTCTGCGGGAATATAACGAGCGCTATCAAGCAACGGTGCTGCTGACAAGTCACTACATGGCTGATATTACTGCTTTGTGCAAGCGCGTTTTGTTGATCCATGAAGGTCAATTAGTTTATGATGGCAGTTTGGACGGATTGCTCGACAGGTTTGCACCTTATCGGGAAGTTCAGATAGAATTAGCTCATCCGCTGTCAAAAGATAGCGCTTTTGGTTACGGCGAGGTAGAATCAATTGAGGGAAATTTAGTACGTTTTTTGGTCAAAAGGGAAGAGCTGACGGTGAGCGTGTCGAAAATTTTGGCGGAGTTGGAAGTGATTGATTTGACTGTTACCGATCCGCCCATTGAAGAGGTAATTGGTAGAGTGTTTCGCACGGGAAAAGTGTAACATAATTAACGCACAAACTATACTTGTAGGGTGCGCAATGCGCACCTTACAACAACTGAAAAATCTAAAACCTAAAATTGATATGACACGATTCATCAGAATTGCTAAAACTTTACTAATTACCTACTACGCTTATATGCTCGAATATCGAGCAGAATTGCTTTTATGGGTGCTGTCGGGAGCTTTGCCGTTTATATTGATGGGCGTCTGGATGCAGGCGGCTCAAACTGGTCAATTCGGGCTGAACGCGATCGACTTTGCCCGTTATTTTTTAGCGGCTTTCATTGTGAGGCAAACCAATGTAGTTTGGGTGATTTGGGAGTTTGAAAAGGAAGTAGTACAAGGCAGGCTATCTAATAGATTGTTGCAGCCTCTCGATCCGGTATGGCATCACTTTGCCTCTCACGTTTCCGAAAGGTTTGCGAGGCTGCCGTTTGTATTTGGATTAGTGCTGCTGTTTTTTGCACTTTACCCACAGTCTTTTTGGCTGCCGAGTTTGGGCAGGTTTTTGCTATTTTTGTTGGTTGTCGTCTTGGCTTTTTGCTTGCGGTTCTTGATACAGTATACCTTTGCACTGTTTGCTTTTTGGCTGGAAAGGGCAAGTGCGATCGAGCAATTCTGGTTTTTAATTTACCTGTTTTTATCGGGACTTATCGCGCCGCTAGAAGTGTTTCCCGCACCCGTGCGCGAAGTAGTTTTGTGGACGCCGTTTCCTTATTTGATTCATTTTCCCGCTTCAATCTTGATAGGATTGCCCGTAGATGTAGGCCGCGGTTTGTTGGTGATGCTGGGTTGGGGTGCGGTGTTTTTTGTGTGGAATCGCTGGCTTTGGCGGCAGGGTTTGAAGCAGTATTCTGGCATGGGAGCTTAAATAATTAATTAAAAATTAGAAAAGTGTAGGGTGCGTCACAGTAAAAATGTTAATCGTTTTGTCAAAAAGACGTGACGCACCCTACTTAACTGTGGAGTAAATCTAAAATTTAAAATCTAAAATCTAAAATCTAAAATCGACTGACGCACCCTACTTAACTCGATCGCACACATCATGCACAAATGCAATCGGGAGCATTCAACAATTGCATAAACATCAATTTTTTGTATCTATAAATACAAAATTTAACCATAAAGTCTTATATTAATAAACCCAACGACTGATAAACGGGATAAAAGAGATTCTAATGACAGCCAAAAAAAACCTCATTGTAATCGGCAATGGCATGGTAGGTCACAAGTTCCTAGAGTTAATGGTCAACTCAGATGCTGCCAAACGCTGGAATTTAATTACTTTTTGTGAAGAACCGCGCGTTGCTTACGATCGCGTAAACCTCAGCGGATTTTTCTCTGGCAAAACAGCGGGAGATTTATCTTTAGTTGCACCTGGATTTTATCACCAAAATGACATAAAGATTCACATCGGCGACAAAGCAGTCGCCATCAATCGGGAACAGAAAACAGTCTCTTCAGCCAACGGTTTAGAAGTTCCCTACGACAAAATTGTCCTCGCCACCGGTTCCTATCCATTTGTACCGCCGATCAAAGGCAAAGATACTGCCGGCACTTTCGTTTACCGGACAATTGACGACTTGGAGGCGATGTCAGAACACGCTAAAGATTGCCAAGTCGGTGTAGTAATCGGCGGCGGTTTGTTGGGCTTAGAATGCGCCAATGCTATCCAAAATATGGGGTTGAAAACTCATGTGGTTGAGTTTGCATCGCGGCTGATGCCCTTGCAAGTTGACGAGGTTGGCGGTGCGATTCTCCGCAGCAAAATAGAAGAGTTGGGGGTTTCGGTTCACACCAGCAAATCTACCACAGAAATTGTTAGCGAAGATGGCAAAGTTACTAAAATGCTGTTTGCTGACGGTTCGGAATTGGCAACAGATATGATTGTGTTTTCTGCTGGCATTCGCCCCCGCGATGAAATTGCGAGAAGTTGCGGTATAGAAGTAGGAGAACGCGGCGGCATTGTGATTAATGATAGCTGCCAAACTTCCGATCCTGACATTTACGCGATCGGAGAATGCGCGCTTTATCAAAATCGCATCTACGGCTTAGTTGCGCCTGGGTATACAATGGCTGGCGTAGCGGCAGATATTTTGAGCCGTGCAGCGGATGACGGGCAAGATGCCCGTCCCACAAGCACTTTTACAGGTGCGGATATGTCCACTAAACTCAAATTATTGGGGGTGGATGTCGCTAGTTTTGGAGATGCTTTTGCTAAATCCGCAGATGCTAAAGAAATTGTTGTTGCTGACACCTTTCAAGGCATTTACAAAAAATTAGTTTTAAATCAAGACGGCAGCCGGATTTTAGGCGGGATTCTCGTTGGAGATGCTTCTGCTTACGGCACTTTGCTGCAATTCATGCAAAATGAAATTTCTTTGCCGCCGCATCCTGAAGATTTGTTAATGCCACCGCGATCTGGCGGAGTACCTGCGGGCTTGGGTGTGGACAGTTTGCCGGATTCGGCTCAAATTTGTTCTTGCAATAATGTCAGCAAAGGGCAGATTTGCGAGGCGATTCGCGATCGCAATTTAACCGATGTTGCCAGCGTCAAAAAATGTACTCAAGCTGGTACGGGCTGCGGCGGGTGCGTGCCTTTGGTGACGGATATCTTCAAATCGGAGATGAAAAAAGCCGGGTTCGCTGTCAAAAATCACCTCTGCGAACATTTTGAATATTCCCGTCAAGAATTGTACCATTTGGTGCGTTCTCAAGAGATTAAAACCTTTGAAGAGTTGATTGAAAGACACGGCAAAGGTAAGGGTTGCGAAATTTGCAAGCCTGCTGTTGGTTCGATGCTGGCTTCTACTTGGAATGACCATATTTTAGAGAAGCCTCACGTCGGTTTGCAAGATACGAACGATTACTTTTTGGCAAACATTCAGCGCGACGGTACTTATTCGGTGGTGCCCCGAATACCGGGGGGAGAAATCACGCCGGATAAGTTGATTGTTTTGGGGGAAGTTGCTAAGGAGTTTGGGCTTTATACTAAGATTACTGGCGGGCAGCGGATTGATTTGTTTGGAGCTCGCGTGGATCAGTTGCCGCATATTTGGCGCCGGTTGATTGATGCGGGATTTGAGTCGGGACACGCTTACGGTAAGGCTCTGCGTACTGTAAAATCTTGTGTTGGCAGCACTTGGTGCCGTTTTGGGGTGCAGGATTCTACGAGTTTGGCGATCGAAGTTGAATTGCGGTATCGCGGTTTGCGATCGCCCCACAAGCTCAAATCTGCTGTCTCTGGTTGCACTCGCGAATGCGCGGAAGCTCAAAGCAAGGATTTTGGGATAATTGCTACTGAGAATGGTTGGAATTTGTACGTGTGCGGCAACGGGGGAATTAAGCCGCAGCACGCGGTTTTGCTGGCTACGGATATCGATAAGGAAACGCTGATTAAGTATATCGATCGATTCTTAGTTTTCTACATCCGCACGGCCGACAGATTGGAACGCACTGCTACTTGGTTGAACAAACTTGAGGGCGGGATTGAATACTTGAAGCAGGTGATAATTGAAGATTCTCTCGGAATTTGTGATGAGTTGGAAGCGCAGATGGAACACTTGGTGAATACTTATCAATGCGAGTGGAAAACTACGGTTGAAGACCCGCAAAAGGTGCAGCGGTTCCGGCATTTTGTGAATTCCGATTTGCCAGATCCGAGTATTGTTCGCGTCGAGGAAAGGGGACAAACGCGGCCGGCTAACGAGCATGAAAAGGCTCTGGTTGGAGTTTCGGAATAACCCCTCCCCAGCCCTCCCCTTGAATCAGGGGAGGGAGCAAGATTGAAGTAAATTAACAGGAAAATAAAATGGTTCAATCGCTATCAGTTTGTGATACAGTAACAACTTGGGTAGATGTGTGCTCTCTGGATGCGATCGCCCCTTATACTGGAGTTTGCGCTTTAGTTAAAGGCGAACAAGTGGCGATTTTCCGAGTGGGAAACGGGGAGGAAGTTTATGCGCTTAGCAATTACGACCCGTTTAGCAAAGCTTTTGTTTTGTCGCGGGGAATTGTGGGCGATCGCAGCGGCACTTTGAAAGTTGCTTCTCCGATTTACAAGCAGAATTTTAGCTTGGCTACGGGCCAGTGTTTGGACGATGAAACGGTAAAAATTCCGACTTTTACGGTTCGGGTTGCAGCCGATCGCGTCCAAGTAGCTGTTAGCTAGATTCAGCGGCTTAATGGTTCGATCGCCATCCGCCAACACCTAACATTCCTGTGGGTGGTGGCGAATTTTGCATTGGGGCGCGACCAAGTAGTTTTGGTATAAAATGGAGTCGATCGGCGACCTGCTCCAGGAAGGCTCAAAAAACTCTAAGCTAATACTGGATGTGGTTTCGGATTTTTAATGCAAACAAACTCGAAGGGCAGGATATGGGTATGTTGTTAAAAAAACTTGTTTCCGAAAATAATCCCCAGACAGTGGCAGAGTTAATCCACGCGCAACTCAAAATAGGTCAACTGACTTGGGGCGAACTCAAGACACAAGTTTTCGGCCAGCACTGGCGGGACGAATCTTTTCATGAAGTCCTCAGAGAAATTGCAGCCAAGCTCGACAAAGAAACAGCGAGCGAAATTATAGAATATCTCACAGATCAAAACGGTCAAGAAGAAAAATTTATTAATTTGTTTTTAGCAGCACAATGCCTGTTAAAAGTTAAAAATGACGTTAATAAAACAACAGAAATAAAACTGTTAAACGCTTTAAAAAAGTTATCGCACTACGGCACGGGTTTCCTGATTCTTTATCAAAGCGCTCAAGAATTGCAGGAAACTTATCAAATTCGACATCGATCGATCGCGGCGATCGCCCAAACTTGGAAAAACGACCCGCAAACCCTGCCTTGGCTGAAAATACTCGCTCACTCCAGCGACAGCGGCGAAGTCCGGGCCACCGCAGTCAAAGCAATAGCCCGCGGCTGGCCAGACGATCGAGAAATTTACCTGATGCTCAAAAAACTAGCCAAATTAGATAAAAGTTGGGCAGTGCGATCGACCTGTGTGCGAGAAATGGCTTCGGGTTGGCCAGACAGCAGCGATACCTGGTCGCTGCTGACTGCTTTGGCTCAGTCCGATCGAAGTCCCGCAGTCCGCACCGCAGCACTCGAACAGTTGGCCTCAAATTGGCCCGATCGCACAGATACCTTGCTGCTGCTGAGAACCGCCGCCGAATCCGACGAAAATTTGGGAGTGCGAGTCTGTGCGTGGCAAGAAATAGCCAGAGGTTGGCACAGCGTTTTAAGCACTTTCTCCCTGCTCAAAAACCTTGCCCAGACAGGAAGTTCTATCCTGCGAACAGTAGCGGTGCGGGAGTTGGCAGCGGGCTGGCCCGCCGTGCCCGATGTTTGCCTGCTGCTGAAAACTCTAGCCGCATCCGACAGCAGCCAAGAAGTGCGGACAGCGGCGATCGAAGAATTGGCCTCGCGCTGGCCCGGCGAAGCAGACATTTACCCGCTGCTCAAAAGTCTCGCCGAGTCCGACGCGAGTTCGAGCGTCCGGCGGTCAGCAGTGCAAGCAATTGCCTCTGGCTGGCCCGGGAACCCCGAAACTCTGACTTTTTTGAAAAATATAGCTACGAGCGATCGCGACAGCGAACTGCGAGAAATTGCCCTACAAGGGATAGCCGCAGGTTGGCCCGACCACCCAGAAACCCTGCCCCTGCTGCAAAAAATAGCTGATTCCGAGGATTACTGGACTGTGCGGCAAGTAGTAGTGGAAGCTGTCGCCGCACTGCCGTCAGCCAGTCTCGAAGTCTTTGGCTGGTTGCAAAATCTCGCCGAGTCAGACAGACACCTGAACGTCAGAGAAACTGCCGTGCAGCAGATAGCAAGACGCTGGGCTCACCGTTCGGAGACGCTGCCTTTCCTCAAAAGCCTGGTCGAGTCGGAGCAAGATTCTCACCTGCTGAGCGTGCTGGTGCGGGCGATCGTGCGGGGGTGGCCCGACGACCCGGAAACCTTGCCTTGGCTGAAAATTCAGCTTGATTCTAGCGATGCGCTTGTTCGTCCAGCGGCGGTGCTTGAACTCGCTTGCAACTGGCCGGACAATCCTGAAACTTGGATGCTGCTGGAGGCTAAAGCAGAGGGCGATGAGAGTCCCGCTGTGAGACAAATCGCTTTGCAAAAGTTAGCGCGTGGGCGAACAAATCAGTCGCCGATTTTTGAGTGGCTCAAAAATAGAGCTCAACAGGATGAGGATTCGCAGGTGCGGGCGATCGCTCTGGTAGAGTTAATGCGGGGATGGAAAGACGAGGCGGGAATGTTTGAGTTTTTGCGCGATCGGGCTTTGAACGATGTTGACGATCGAAACGGTTCTTTTCCTTACAATCCACGATTTACAGCACTCGAAGCGATTATCGAACATTATCCCGAAAATCCGGGTGTTTTGCCTTTGTTGCGATCGCTTGCAGTTTCCGACGCAGACGAGCAAGTACGGGTCTTAGCCGGCCGCCGACTGTGCAGCCAAGATTGGTAAGTGGAAACTATTGCGGTTTCATACGCTATAATGGCGTACTAGACCGCAGTTGCAGTGTGATGAACAGTTATGCCGATGTTGTGTCTCTGATTGTTGACTATGATGGATAAAAGTTCAAAAGCTGGAAAACTTAACTATGCTGCTAGGTGAACACCCCAACTCCAGCCAGTTAAAGTCGTTTGCAATTAACGGCTTATTTGGCTTTAAGGATGTGGCGATACCTTTTGATAAAGAAGCAGTAATTCTGATTGCAGAAAATGGTTCGGGGAAAACTACCATTCTCAATATACTTTACTATTCAATTTCCTGTAAGTTTGATAAATTAAGCACTGTAGAGTTTGAGTCAGTGGTTCTTGAATTTACATCTGGGGTTAGTGTTGAAATCAAAAAAAGTGACTTAAATTCGTTGTATGATCCTGATCTTTTTGATACTTGGTCTGTTCTTAGACGATATTTACCTATTCGAGAAATAGATATGTTGCAGAGAGAACTCAGGAAAAGTTCATCCTCTGAATTGGCTCGGAGACGCATACTTGAATTAATAGATAGATATTCTATATCTATTCCATCTAAATACTTGAACAGCTTGATGAGAGAATGGAGTTTAAAAGTTAGAGGTGAGAAAAAAATAGAGCAAAAAAGTGAAATTTTTAAAAGTATAGCCACTATTCAAGAAAACTTGAACGAGTCAGTTTTATATTTTCCAACCTATAGAAGAATCGAAGAAGATTTAAAAAATTTAGGATACGAAGATGAGAGATTTGAGCGATTAAGCCTTGGGGAAGGAGAAAGTAAGCTGATCCAATTTGGAATGAATGATGTAATTGATAGATTTGACAAAATTAAAACAACAATTAAAAACTCAGCACTCAATTTATTTTCAAAAGTGACGGGTGAAATTTTAACTCAGTTTGTAGAGGGTATTGCGATTACTCAAGAAATGAGAGACAGCATTCAACCAGAGACTTTAAATATAGTTCTAAGCCGTGTTGGTGAAAATAATATATCAATTTCTGACCGAAGTAAAATTGAAAAACTGGTGAGTTCAAAAGAAATAAACTCTGGTGAATATGAGCAATTAGTCTATTTCTTATCAAAATTAGTTGGTTTATATGAGCAGCAAAAAGAAAAGGATGATTCTATCAATCAGTTTGCTACAATATGTAATGAGTATTTAAATAAAAAACGTATTGTTTACGATCAGGCAAATGTAGACATATCAATAATTCAAACTCGAAATAAAAAACCGATTGATATTAAAAACCTTTCTTCTGGTGAAAAGCAAATTATATCTTTGTTTTCCAGAATTTATTTAGAGTCTTCCGAAGACTTTATTTTGCTGTTTGATGAACCAGAGTTATCGCTTTCTATAGAGTGGCAAAAGCTTTTACTTCCAGATATTTTGAAGTCAGGTAAATGTAAATTACTGTTAGCAGCTACTCATTCTCCATTCATCTTCGATAACGAACTAGATTCAAATGCTAACGATCTAGATATTTTTGTGCGAGAGAGATAAATGTCTGTAAACACTTTAAGGGCATCCCGAGACAAGGCGGTAGTCATATTTACTGAATTGACTAGATTATATAAACAATATCCCTTTGCACTATATTGCTTTTTTGAAGGAGAAGATAGTAAATACTATGGAATCAGGATCAAAAACATTATCAGACCTGAAAAAGATGTCCATTTGTCTTGTAAAGGCAAAGAAGGAGTTTTAGGAATCCATAGAATGCTTTCAGCCAGAAAGTATTATGCAAATATTAGAGCAGCTTATTTCATAGATAGAGACTTTGATAAATCGATTAGTGATCTCGGCTTAAACGGAATATATGAAACTCCCTGCTACTCGATAGAAAACTTCTACACCTCAGTTCAGTGTTTTTCTGAGGTTTTGAGAACCGAATTTAAGCTGATGGAGTCGGATGACAATTTTGAAAGATGTGTTTCTTTGTATAGAAAATTGCAAGAGGAGTTCCATAATGCTGTTGAATTGCTAAATACTTGGATTGCGTGCCAAAGAGATAAGTCTAGTGAACTCAATATCTCGGATATAAGTGTGTCGCGTTTTGTAAATATTGAGTTGGATAAAATCACAAAAAAGTACGTAATTGATGATTTGTATACTATGTTTCCGGGTGCTATTACCATCTCTCCAGAAGAATTAGATGCAAGGTTAACCGAGTTACGATGTAGTACCAGACAAAAAAGTTTTAGAGGTAAATTTGAGATTGAATTTATGCTCACTTTTCTCCAAAAGCTGATGCCTGAAGCTAACCAAGGTAACTACCCTTATTTCACTCGAAAATTCAAAGTAGTTCTATCTTTATCAAAAAGAAACATTATTTCTGAGTTATCTCAATATGCTGATACGCCAGATTGTCTTGATAGCTACCTTAAGTCTTTTCGCTCTGCATCTTAGTCTATTCATTCCCACAACAGGCCGATCGCAAAGGGAGCATGTCACTTTTGCGATAAGTATTTATACTTGTGCAGTTTTTCGAGGTCTACCAATTAAGCCATTTAAGT
>NZ_JAUBPE010000027.1:0-78544 GCF_036700565.1 Microcoleus pseudofavosus SVA1_A4 | reverse complement strand
TTACTTAAATGGCTTAATTGGTAGACCTCGAAAAACTGCACAAGTATAAATACTTATCGCAAAAGTGACATGCTCCCGAAAGGGTACGCTAGACGCGATGATGGGATGAGTATGGTAGATCTGAGTGCCGTTCAAAAGATCGCCCTTGCTTTTGACGTAATGATTGAAGATTTGGTCGAGTTTTTGGAATAGTAGGGGCCGCAGTCCGGCAAGGGTTAAAACCCCTGCCTCAAAGCGAAAGTCCTCTAAAGAGGACTAATGAGTTGTTCAGTCCTCTAAAGAGGACTTTAGCTATTAGACAGGGAATTCATTCCCTGGCGGACTGGCGGGCTGACAGGCGGACTAATGAGTTCTTCAGTCCTCTTTAGAGGACTTTAGCTATTAGACAGGGAATTCATTCCCTGGCGGACTGGCGGACTGGCGGACTGGCGGGCTGACAGGCCGACTGGCGGGCTGACAGCTTAAGTTGATACCAATGATTGAAAACGTACTTCCTTCCCGACAAAAGATAGTCTATTCCTCCTTCTTCCTTCGCGTCCTACCCTTCGGGAACGGCTTCGCCGAACGCGTCTTCACGGTTCAATAATATAGACAGTATTGGTGCTAAACTCGCGTTTGACTTTGCAAAATTTCTTCCAACAGCCGCTCTTGACTTTTCGCCGGTTCTTTGCAAGTCAAACACTCGCAAACCAACCCGACAACTCCTTCAGGCAAATCAGCTTCAATCTGAAAAACAGCAGTCGGATAATACTGCGAAATCAACCCGGAAATCTGGTCGGGAGCCGTGCGAATCAGGGTAGAATGCTGATACCAGTCGATCGCCGAAAGCAGACTCGGACAAGCTTGCGGAGCATCTCCTACAATACTGCTGAAAGCTTGCAAACCTTGTGACGCGCGATCGAGATATTCCAAATTTGGCCCCAGCAGTGCGAGGCGAACCAAAGATGCGATCGCAATTCCATTCGCCGCCGGAGTTGCATTGTCTATATAACTGCGTTCCCGCACCAACAAATCTCCGCTAGCATCCTTAGCAGTATTGTAATACCCTCCCAATTCCACACTCCACAAAAACTCATCAAACTCTTCTTGCACCTGCACAGCTTTCTCCAACCAAAAATGAGAATTTGGCAACTGTTTTGCCTCTTCCCCGTTTCCTAAAGTCAAACTCGCTTGATGCAAATCCAACAAAGCTTTCACAAACAAAGCATAATCTTCCGACTGCGCGGTTACAGCAGATTGTCCGTCATAATTCAACCGCTGAAACCGCCCATCCGTCCACTGATTGTCTAAAATAAAATTAGCAGTTGTCACAGCTAATTCCAGATATTCCCAATTTCCAAAAACCGCCGCAGCCCGGGCCAAACCCGAAATCATTAAGCTATTCCAAGCAGCAATCATTTTCGTGTCAGTAACGGCGGGAATTCTACCCGGCCAACTGTCGTTTTTTGCTTCTTGATTGTTGCGGGCTGGGGGAAAAGTTTTCACAGTATCGGAATTGCCGCCGTAGCGAACAGCAAAAAGTTTAGCTAAAGCCGTTTCTACCGTTTCGCTCAGTTTTCCCGGATGGCGGCGCTGCAATACATTTTTGCCTTCAAAATTGCCGGCGCGACTAACAGTAAACTGTTCTTTAATTTCCGTTAATTCCTCAGCATTTAACAGTTGTTCCAGTTCGCTGTAAGTCCAAACATAAAACGCTCCTTCTTCCGGTTCTGACCCCCCCGTTGCCCCCCCTTGGTAAGGGGGGGTTGGGGGGGTAAAGCTATCAGCATCCTGTGCAGCGTAGAAATAGCCAGTCGGCGCCATCATTTCTCGTTTCAACCATTCTACTGTCCCCGCCACCGCAGTTTCAAAAGCCGGTTCTTGTATTCCCGCGCTCCACAAATTAGCCAAATATTCAACAATTTGACCGTTGTCGTAGAGCATTTTTTCAAAGTGCGGGACAGTCCAAGTCGCATCAACCGTGTAGCGGTGAAATCCGCCGGCTGCGTGGTCGTAAATGCCGCCCAATGCTAAGTCTAATCCGCGCTGAGTGCAAACTTGTTTGCTGTCGTATTTTGATTCAAAATTGAATCGCGTTCCCCGCAGTGCTAGCTCAGCATAAGGCATCATCGGAAAACTGGGGCCGGGGTTGCTGCCGGCAATAATTCCGGTGTTGAGTTCTAAGCCTTTTTGGAAGACTTCGCGATTTAATTCTGCGGTTGCTCCTGACAGCACTGCCGACTGTTGGAGGTTCCCTAAAATCTCTGCTTTGAAGGCTTCTACTTTGCCTTTTTCTGTGTCGTAAAAGCGGCGAATTGCGTGCAAAACTTCTAGAAATCCGGGTCTTCCGTAGCGCGGTTCTACAGGGAAATAAGTGCCTCCGTAGAAGGGAACTCGTTCGTCGGGAGTGAGAAAAACGTTTAGCGGCCAACCGCCTTGGCCGGTCATCATTTGCAAGGTTTGCATATAAATGCTGTCGATATCCGGGCGTTCTTCCCGATCGACTTTTATCGGTACAAACTGCGAATTCATGTATTCGGCGATCGCGCGATCGGAAAAGGCTTCCCCTTCCATCACCGTGCACCAGTGGCAGCTAGAGTAGCCAATTGACAGGAAAATCGGTTTATTTTCGCTCCGGGCCGTTTCCAAAGCTTCGTCGCACCAAGGCCACCAGTCGATCGGATTTTCGGCGTGTTTCCGCAGGTAAAGGCTTTGGGATTGGGCAAGACGGTTGACCATAATCAAATCTACTTTAACTCGTACAGAGTAAGCTTGTCACTTCTCTAGCAGTTTAGCGCGATCGGTTTGAGTTGAGTTGTTGCTGATAATCATGTTTTAATATTATGGCTGATTATCTACATATCAAATGAGCTTATCATCTCGGAGAACCTTCAATCAACAGCTAGGACAATTTTTGCTGAGTGCGGCAGTTCCTCCTGCTGTTCTCAAACTAAGCCAAACTGCCTCCTCGGAACAAGCTTTATTAGAAACTAATCTTAACAATTCTCTAGCCAAAGCAGACCCAGAAATAGAATTATTAGTCCCGACATTTTTAGGTAATGACAAGCGCCGCTTCTACGGTCGAGGCGTTCCGAAAAGCTTGAAATTAATCGACAAATTTCAACTAGGAAGCGGACGGACTTTTCTGGGAAGGAGGTCTGTAGTTTGGAGCGGTGCCGGTTGGACTGGACAGCCGACAATTACCAGAGACCGGGGAAAAACTTATTTAATTATAGGTTCTTTCGACCACAATTTGCGAAAAATAGATATTGCTACTAATAAAGAAGTTTGGCGCTATGAATTTGATGATATAATTAAAGGTTCATCAACGATTTATCTCGATGAAAAAGCTAGCGCCGAAAACAGAATTGTGATTTTGCAGGGAAGCCGCAGCGGCGGTGGTGGCAAAAATGTCGTGCCGAGTTTTAGGGCAATATCTTTTAGAACTGGCAAGGAACTTTGGAAATTGGACATCAGGAGAACGCCCAGCTACAGCCGCGATAATGACAGCAGCGCTTTGGACATCGGCGGTGGCGTTTTGTTCAATGCGGGGGAAAATGCGATCGGTTATTTTCTCGATAGTTCTGCCAGCAAAGCCAAAGTTAAACAAGGAATCAAGCAACCGCAAATATTGTCGGAAGTACAGCTTTATGCAGCAGGAGATCTCGGCAAGCACGGCGGAAACTTGGTAGCGGAATCATCGCCATCGAGGCTCAAAGATAGAATATTTATAGCTGCTGGTTCCGGTCATATTTACGGTATTAGTATTGAAAGTAAAAAGATAGTTTGGGATTTCTATACTGGTTCAGATTTGGATGGAAGTGCTGTAATTTCCAAATCGGGTAAACTGTTTTGTGCCATTGAAAAACAGTACATTCATGGCAACGGCGGAGTGCTGAAGCTGAATCCAAACAAGGAACCGAATGCCAGCGTCGAATGGTTTTTGCCTACCGGAAACCGCCGCCTTTCTAGCTGGGAAGGCGGGATAATCGGCTCTGTGGCGCTGAATGACGAGTACAATCCAGGGGAGTTTCCGGCCCTGTTTGCCACAAATGCGATCGACGGCAATTTGTACATCGGTTCCCAAGATATGATTACAGGTAAAAAAACTGCTGTGCCTTGGCGAAACCAGTCTTACGATACTCCGGTAATTGTGTTTAAAAAAGAAATTGGTTCTTCAATTTCGACTCCGATTTTTACCGATGGCAATAAACTGATAAGTGCGGGATACAACGGTGTTTATTTGTTTAATTTGAATTGGGAACGAGCAAAGTCAGGGGATCAGAATGCTTTGAGGAATGCTAAAGGCGAGTTTTACCGTTTGAAAGTAATAGAATCGGGGAGATTTAAACCTGGTTTATCATTTGAGGCGACGCCTGTAGTTTGGGACGGAATTGTGAGGATTTGCGCCAGGGATGGCTGGATGTATACTTTGGGTTGAAATTGGTATTTCTAACCTGTATCAGGAACAGGCTTTCCGGCCTGTTCCACAAGAGAATTGACTTATTGTGGAACAGGCATCTTGCCTGTTCTTAAAAAGGTGTTGAAATCCGCCACTGTCCCTACCTGCGGTTTAACTGCGGTTATCTCTATCATAGAAAGGATGTCAGGAATTATAGGAAACTTGTTATATGGCGACAAATGAAAGTCAAATAAGTCAAATTTACGGTTCAGAGGATGCTCAAGGTATTCTGCAAATTGCGATCGCGCGGCGACAGGATGAAGGGGAATTATCCAGAGTGCAGCTTTTCGAGATTGCGGCGGAATTGGGCATTTCCGAACAGGATATTGTGGCGGCGGAACAGCAATGGTTAGCAACGAGAGGAGAATTTCAAGAAAAGCTGGTTTTTAACACTTACCGTCGTCGCAAATTACAGAAAAATGTGACAAAGTACGGCATTATCAATACTTTTCTAGTTTTGTTTAATCTAGCAGGATCGCACGAGCTTTCTTGGTCGCTTTTCATTTTACTAACGTGGGGATTGGGATTGTCGCTGAATGCTTGGAATGTTTATCAAACTGAAGGCGAAGATTACGAACAAGCGTTTCAGCGGTGGCGTTTGAAGAAACAAGTCGGTGAGTCTCTCGGTACGGCGGCGGATAAGTTTATGAAGTGGTTGCAGTCTTGATTTGCTATGGTAAAAAACGCGATCGCCCTTTCTTTTACTTCATACTGGTGAAGTAATTCGGCTTTTAACTGGTTACTGGACAGAGTAATTGTTAAGGTTTTTTCTTTAGCTTATCCCAAGAGCGATCGCCCTTGCTTAAGTAAAGTGCGATCGCCTGTGATTGTAGGTTATATTTGTAGGGGTACGGAATTGCCGTGTGCGGCTTCTAGTCCCCGCAGTCGATCGAATTCTCTCCGCCCGGAAAACCTAATTTTTCTGCGACTAATCTCCCTTAGCAGCATCTTCAACTACAGGATGAATTAATGCCGATCGAAAACCTTGCCGAATTTCCGCATTCAAATACCTGCGCTGCAAAATCTGCCATTTTCCCCAAGCTGCGTAGCGATTTTCTGACAAAATATCAGCGAATTTCGGCAACTCTTTTTTAAGATCGCCCTCCACAAAATCTGCCAGAAATTCCCCTAAAACTTCACTGTCTTGAATATCGCCCAAACATTCTTGAACAGTTTTCACATCTTCTACATAAACTTCGTAAGTCTCGCCGTAAAAATCGCCAAACAGATTCATCAAATAGCGCACCCGCTTAGCTTGCTTCCGCAAATCGTGCAGAATAGTTCCCTCCGCTGCTAACTTCTCTTCGACAGCCTCAGCATTCAAATCATCAGCCACTTTAACTTTGCCATTCTCATATTCTGTGCCCAGCAACCAAGCCGGATGCAGGAAAAACTCGCTGACTTGAGGTAACAGTAAATCCGGCAAAACCTCAGCAATTGGCAAATGTTCGATCGCCCGAAATTTCGGTTTTTCCAACCAATCCTCGATCGACTGTTTCAGCGATTGGTAACTTTTGTGTTCCAAAACAGCCCTTACCGCTTTCAAAGCCCGGCGCCGCTGTTTGAGCAAATTCAACAAAGCTTCATCCAAAACTTCCTGTTCATCCGCCGGCAAATTCGGGTAATATCGGTTTTGGAGACTTTCGAGCATCACATCCAAATCCCTGAGCGTTCCCAGAATCCGTCCCACCTTACCAATTTTGCGTTCAGAAGCCTCTTTTGGCAAATCTAAAACCGGAGCAAAACCAGTCACAGCCGATCGCAAACGTCTCAATCCCACGCGCATTTGGTGAAGTTCTTCCGCGTCTTTGTCTTTGAGAACTTCAGCCTCGTGCGCTACACTTTTGCGGAAATATTTGTCGATCGCCCCAGATGCTGCGTCTCCGAGAGTCTTAACTTGAGTTTTAACTTTTGCTGATGTTTTTACGTTCATGGCAGGTGTAGATTTCCCATCCCCGATCGACTTTAATTTTGATTTCAAGGCTTTGCTAGTAAAGGGTTTACATCCTAGCACACAACGCAATTTTATGACCCTGCCCCAAACATAAATCTTAATATAAGGTGCTTGACAATTTATACAAAGTCAGCCATTCTTCAATTCTTCAATCCAAAATCTAAAATCTAAAATAAAATGTCCCTCCCTCGCCCTTGGGCTAATAAAAATCCGATTTTTTGCGATCTTTCCCAAACAGGTTAAGATCGCTGCAAACCGACATTTATTCGCCAAAGAGAGAGAGAGGGTGCGATCGTCGAGAAGACAAGTTTTAAACTAAATCAACCCCAGCTTTTCCGACTTCAAAGAGGCAGTTTAGCCCTTCCAGTCTTTCGCAGATTGTTCGAGCACGTAGGTTGCTACATCCTCGATTTGTTCCGGCTTCAAGCGGCCGGCGAAAGCAGGCATAGCATTTTTGCCCTTAGTTACCTGAGTGGTAATAGCTTCCAGAGAATTCATGCCGTACTTCTCAAGAGCAGACGATTTCAAGGTTTTCATGGCCATAACCACGTTTCCGCCACCGATGTGACAAGCAGCACAGTTGGCGCTAAAGAGTTTAGCTCCTTTAGCAGCATCTCCTGCCAAAGCAGGGCGGCCGAAGCCGACGGTAAAAATTGCGAACGCTAACAGGGCGATCGATAAGAGTCTTTTCAACGCAGTTCTCCTCTAATGGACACTCAAAGGGTGATTCTTTAGATATTTTACCTGTTAAAACAGGCGCGATCGCGCAGTCGCATCGCATTCTCCCGAGTAATTTACCACTTTTTTGAGCAGTTCAACTCTCAAAATTCTCCACGCCCCAGCCCGGAGCTTTCTGGGCGGCCCGGATCGCAAAAGCCGCCAAATTTTCGATCTGGGCCTGCTGCATCCAGCTTTCCGGCACTTGGCGGCACCAAAAAGTCTCCTCACTACCGTCATAAGTCATCGGTTCTCTCAGATACGCCACCAAACTATTGATGTTGGTGCGGGGAGGCGTTGCTCCCTTCAGAGCAGTCAAAGACAAAGATACAGTCGGATCGGGCAAAGTCACTCCCCCGACATGACAGTTGAGGCAGTTTTGCTCGAACAACCGCTTACCTGCGGAAAAATCCTCAGCCGAAAATAACCGAGTGTGTCCCTGAGCGTCCAATTCCAGTGCTACAGGTTCGCTGACTTTTAAATAGCGAGTCACATAAGAATCGGCAGCAGCCAAAACAGGTTGAGGAGCCAACAACAGGAGCGGCAAAATAATTAACATCCCCAACAGAAAGCAGACAAAAACACCACGACGCAGCATGAGGGCCTAGAACCTTTTGCGAGAATCAATGAGCACGGGGTAAATTTTAGATTTCAGATTTTAGATAGAAAAACAGCCAGCGAGCAATCTTTGCCAAACCCCAGCCCCCTCCCAATCCAAAATCCAAAATCTAAAATCTAAAATCGATTAGCGAGCGCCTTTACCGCCAGCCCACTGCCGGGAGACAATTTTCGGCTGCAACAGAATGTGACCGGCAATCGCGTACAAATCATCATCCGAGAGATTTCTCATCTCAGAAAAAATATCCGCACTCTTCATGCTCGGATGCACTTCCGAAATTTCCTCAAACCCGTCATAAGTAGTGGGATTTTTCATAAAGTCCACTAGCGACTCAATATTATTGCGGGGCGGGTTTGCCAAAGCCAGAGTTTCCGGGCTCAAATTCACGTTGGGGTCAGTTTTCGTCATTCCCGCAGCGTGACATTGAGCGCAAGCCGAGTTGAACAGGCGTTTGCCTTGCTGAACTTGTTTGAGGCTCAGCACCGCTGGAGCACCCTTGTCATTCAAAGTCACAGTGCGAAGTTCAGGACTCAGTTCGACAGCCATCGCACTGCTGACAAATAACTGAAATGTCAAGAATACAGCGGTCAGAGCAATTAAGTATCTTTTAAGCATGGTTCTCCTTAAAAAAATCCGGCAAATTATTGAACGCTAAGAGAGCATAGCTGGCAAACAGATTTCTGTTCAAAATTCCCTCTTTCTGCAACAACTGGCGAAAGTTAGTGCAGCCATACCTTTAAAGGTAGAGGAATTTTGCGATCTAATCTGCAAGAAGTTTTGAGTCGCGCCTTTTTTCGAGAGTAGACATAATTGCCTTAACATCCTCCAAAGCCAAACGGGTTTGAGGGTGCTTGTAGGCAATTTCCAACTCGTCGCACAAGCGGATCACGTCTTCAACAGGGACGTTGAAGTCCTCTGCTATTTCTGCGATGGACAGGTCTGCAAAACCCATAATTTTTAGGTCGCTGACAGGTCAAAATTCAGTTGACGGCTATTAACTGAAAGCCGGACAATTTCACAAAGCGCTGTTAGCTTGTTCTGTTAGTTTGTTCTGAGATTTTGTTCGATCGCAACCTAACTAACCGCTAACTGCGACTAGGCATTTTTGCCCAGCCAAATTTCAGGGCCAATCAACTTCCGATCAATATCATCCCACTGCTGCGTCTTTATTATCAATAGGAGTTGGGCGCGCGGGGCTCAAACCCGGTGTCTGCGTGAATTTTTCGCTAGCAAACTCCTTATTTTTCGCATACCTCGGTTTTTTTTTGCAATTGCTCGGAAATTTTCGCCGACACCGCACTCACCAACAGACGATCGTCCCTCGGTACTGCTTAGGGAGAAAGCTTGAAAGCGTGAGTCGGCTCGGGCACAGCGTGGCTGTCGCTGGCATCAAGGGCGGGGAATTCCGATCCTGCCAAGAACGGCTGGGGCTGGTGGAGGCTGATGAGCTGACCGAGAGTTTTCTTTAATTGAGTTCGGGGTACGATCAAGTCTACAAAACCGTGGGCGAAGGAGTATTCGGAAGTTTGATAATTTTCCGGCAGCTTTTCGCGCAGAGTTTGCTCGATTACCCGGCCGCCCGTAAAGGCCACAGTAGCTTTTGGCTCTGCAATTATAATGTCTCCCAGCATGGCAAAACTGGCGGTGACGCCGCCGGTGGTCGGGTGGGTCAAAATCGGGATGTAAAGCAGTCTCGCTTCCCGGTGGCGTTCCAGAGCCCCGGAAATTTTAGCCATTTGCATCAAGCTGAGCATTCCTTCTTGCATTCTCGCACCGCCAGAAGCGCAGACAATTAGCACGGACAAGCGTTCCCGCGTGGCGTGTTCGATGAGGCGGGTCAGCTTTTCTCCGACAACAGAGCCCATGCTGCCGCCGATGAACTGAAATTCCATGACTCCGAGGGCGACGGGCAAATTTTCGAGTTTGCCGATGCCAGTTTCTACGGCGTCTAAGTGGCCTGTTTTTTCTTGAAATTCTCGCAGCCGATCGCTATATTTTTTTCGATCGCGAAATTTCAGGGGATCGGTGGCGTGCAGTCCTTCGTTAATGGGCACCCAGGTATTGGGATCGATCAACTGCTCGATGCGATCGTCGCTGTAAACTCTGATATGATGCCCGCATTCCAAGCAAACCATTTGATTTGCTCGCAGGTCTTTGGTATAACTCAGGGCATCGCAAGCTTCGCATTTATTCCAAAGTCCGTCCGCAATTTCTCGTTCCGGCCGTTCTTGGGAGTTCGGTACTGATTTTCGTCGATTTGCAAACCAATCAAATAGAGACATTAAAACTTGGTAATTGGTAATTGGTAATTGGTAATTGGTAATTGGTAATTAGTAATTGTTAGTTGTCAGTTGCTAGTTGTCAATTGCTAGTTGTTTAGTGACTAATGACTAATGACTAATGACTAATCACCCGATTCTGGCTCATCTTCAACTGGACTGATGAGGAGCGATGCTGTTCGCTGGTGTTCTGGAAGAACTTGCAGGGCTGTAGCACTGCCCGCTCCCAGATAAGATGCTACGCCCAAGTCAACAATCCGAGCTGGGATTTGATGAGCAGCGAGGATTTGCTGCATCAATTCGGCTTCCCAACGAAAGCTAGTAGTTGTAAGTGTAATCCAAGACACGGAACAATTTTACCAATTTTTGAGACAATGTTATGTTCGATCGCTAGACTACCTGCAGATCAGAAACTAAAATTCGGGAAAAACAACTGCAAGTAAGTAGATAAGATGGCTTCGCCCCACAGAGCAGTAATTGCTGCACCGAGAGCCAGAAACGGGCCAAAAGGCATGGGTTGACGCCGATCGAGCAACCCGAGGGCGATCGCCCCGCCACCAGCAAAAGCCCCAGCTACACAGGCGATAAATCCCGCTAGCAGCAAGTATTTCCAGCCCAGCCAAGCTCCCATCAAGGCGGCCAATTTGGTATCTCCGGCGCCCATAGCATTCTGCCCCAGGCCGATCGTCCCGGCGAGTCCGATCGCGTCAAACAGCCACAACCCGACAACTGCTCCCGCGATCCCGTCGAGTACCAGATAGTGTACCGAGTCGATCGAACTAAATGTCGGCCACCAACCTTTAGCCACCTGGAAAACCAATCCGACCACCAAACCCGATCGAGTCAAAGAATTAGGCAAAGTCATTGTATCGCAGTCAATCAAAGACAAAGCCAACAGCCAGCTAAACAAAGCCCAAAAACCCAGAGTTTGCACACCCGCCCCAAACCGCCAGAAGATTAGCAAAAACAGCAAACCCGTAGCTGCTTCCACCAGCGGATAGCGGGCCGAAATCCGACTGCGGCAGTGATTGCAGCGTCCCCGCAGCCACAGCCAACCGAACACGGGTATATTTTCGTAAGTTCTGAGTTGATTTAAACATTTGGGACAGCGAGAAGGAGGGTGTATCACCGACAAACCCGCAGGCAACCGATAGACTACCACATTTAGAAAGCTGCCGATCGCCGATCCGAAAACAAAGACAATAGAAGAAATAATAAAATTAAAGATGGTTTCCATTATTGGTAATTGATTATTGGTTATCAGTCAGGGGCTTGGGGCTTGGGGGATTTGAGATTTGAGATTTTGTCAATCCTGCCAGACAACACAGCCTTTGCTGTCAGAGCTTCGGACAGCTAACAGCACTTAGAATAGCAGCTTGTTACGATCGATCGAGCTGAAATTCATACAGGTATATGTAACGAGGAATTACTCGTCCATGTCTTCCTTAAGGACTTTTGCTAATGATGGTAATAGTTCTTCTTGATGTTTTATGAGAGATTTGGCTTTACTTGTAGCCACTGTACTAACCTCTTTGGCTTCAATTAATGAGAAATTAAAAACCTGACGTAACATTCTTATCCGGGCGCTAAAATCCAATCCATCGGCCTTTGCAATAAGATAAATAGGCTTTGGTTTAATGCCTCGCTTTTTCATCTGGTGGTATTTAATAAAAGCATCAACCATAGGACTGATACATTTGAGTAACGACTTCTTAAAATGTCAAATGCCAACAGCTTTTGTGTCAGCAATCGGGCGAGACTTCGGCACAAGTTCAGTCAAAAGCTCGCCCGATCGCTCTCAACTATCAACTCTCACCGATCAACTAACTAATACATTTGAGATTCAATTTCGTCAAAAGTAACAAAACGTTCACCGGGCAACAAAACGGGCTGCGAAGCAAAAATTAGCTGGCCTCGATCGCTTCCTTGACTGACAACTACACCGGCCGGACGCTGCATCTGTTCGGAATGCACTTTCATATACATACCATAGGCCGATCGAGCAGCTCGGATCAAATCGGGAGCTAGCAAGCTGTGACTTTCGGAAGTTTCTATCGTGGGTACTGGGTTTGGCTGGTATGGAGTCACTGGAAACTTATCATAATGGTATAGGTCGAGCTATTGGTGTTGCCTCTCGATCCATAGAACCCTATTTTTTAAGAATAGACTAGGTGGAAATTATTAATAGATTAACCTACAATCCTCCCTTGGCTGCGATCGAATTGCGGCTGCGAGCGCTCCTTCCGGCCCAACTTTACGCTGCTGCGTGGGTAGATCCCTCCCCCGCAACGCTAATGGGGGTTTTCTATCACCTCCGCACTCTCCGCTACATCCTCCACGACTACGTACCCAGACCCGTGTCCGAATCTGGGCCCAACCCAGGGGAGGTGCGCTACCAGTGGCAAACAGGCACCTTGCTGTTCACGGATTTGGCAGGGTTTACGTCGCTGTTGGAAGCGAATGCGGCCGAGGGGCGCAAGGGAGCTGAAACGCTGCTGGGCGTGATTAACGACTATTTTGCCTCGATGATTGAAATTGTCAGCAAATCGGGCGGGGATTTGCTGGAGTTTACCGGAGATGCGATGCTGGTGCAGTTTCTCTCAGGAATTCACCAAGAGGATACAGCGAGGGCGGTGCGGGCGGGTTTGCGGATGCAGCGGGCGATGGCTGAATTTGCCAATATTGAAACGGCGCGGGGTGTTTTGTCTTTGAGGATGCGGGTGGGCATCCACTGCGGCCGCTACATTAGTGCTGATATCGGTACGCCGCTGCGGATGGCTCACGTACTGCTGGGGCATTCAGTCCAGCAAGCCAAGCAAGCTGAGGGTTCTGGGACTGTGGGGCGGGTGTGTTTGACTGAAACTGCTAAAGAGTCTTTGGGAGAGGAATTTCGTTTTGAACCCGGGAAACCGGGTTATTTTTTGGTGGCGGACGATTTAACGGACGATCAACTCGGAGAGTACGATATTACTTTGACTGGGCGGCGGATGCCGAGTTCGGTATTGCTCGATCGTACCATTTCCGGCTTAGTGAGGGAGATCGAAGAATCTTTGAAGCGAGTTGAACCCCTTGCCAGTTATATTCCCAAATCGATCCTGACGCTGCTGGTAGAAAATGCTGACAAGCGACGGATTCCGCCGGATTTTCCTAAACCGACGGTGATGTTTGTTAATTTGATTGGTTTACCGGAGTCGGTGGACAAAGCAACGCCAGCCGAAGAAGCCAGCCTGGTACTCGGCTGTTCTCGCGTTTTTGCGCTGATTGATGCTGTGGTGTCGGCTAAAGGGGGCGTGTTGCAAAAATTAACGGCTCACTTGGACGGTTCGGATATGCTGATTTATTTTGGGGTTCCCGACGTTCACGCCGATGATGCTTGCCGCGCTGCTACTGCTGCGATTGCGATTCGAGAGATTGTTGCAGGTTTGGTCCCGCTAACGATCGGCAGTAAGGAAGTTAAGATATTCTGTCAAATTGGGCTGTCCTTGGGGCCGGTGTTTGCTGCTGAGGTTGGGGAACCAAGGGGGCGACGGGAGTTTAATGTTTTGGGCGATACGGTGAATACGGCGGCGCGGTTGATGAGCAAGGCGGGGGAAAACCAAATTTTGATGACCGAAAGGGTGTTTGAGTCGATCGCGCCGCACTTCATTTGCGAGGCTTTGGGAGCGGTTTCTCTGAAGGGCAAATCGGCTCTGACTCCGATTTTTGCTCTGCACGGTGCAAAGGTGGAGAGGGGGAAAGCGAGCATCTAAATGACTTTGCTGGGCAATAATGGCATACTACTGGTCAATTGAGAGCATGACAAACCATTACCGCATAATAACGATGCGCGATCGTACCCCAAAATATTAAGATATGTAAATCAACAACTATTAACTCCGGTATATTTATCGAGATACAGTGGTATACTGCCAGTAAAGTTACTCTCAATCCTTTCCTGGTTGGCATTTATGTTGATTAAGCTCGCAGAAACCCACCTCTTAGGCATTTTGAGCTACTGCCGCCAAATTTTCCTTTCTCGGAGAGTTCGCAGTCTTTCCCTGCTATTTGCAACCGGACTCGGCTTGAGTTTGGTAGTGGCGGCTTGTTCTCCTACCGCTACCACACAGGACACAGCCACTGCGAACACTTCCGCACCTACAAAAAGCGTTACAGTTAGCATCGGCTATCAAAAATCAGCTACCGTTCTCAACGCTCTCAAAACCAAAGGCGACTTAGAAAAAGCCTTAGCAACCTCCAAATCTTCTGTAAAATTTGTAGAATTTCCTGCGGGGCCACCATTATTAGAAGGAATGAACGCAGGCAGTATTGACTTTGGCTACACAGGAGAAGCACCGCCAGTTTTTGCTCAAGCTGCCGGAACGCCATTAGTTTATGTTGCTTACGAAACTGCAAATCCTAAGTCTGAAGGTATCGTAGTTCCCAAAGATTCACCCATAAAAACTCTTGCCGATCTGAAAGGAAAAAAAGTTGCTTTTGCCAAAGGATCTAACACTAATTACCTCATAGTTAAAGCCTTAGAAAAGGCTGGACTTCAATACAGCGACATCACTCCAGTTTTTCTCAAACCAGCAGATGCCCGCGCCGCTTTTGAAGGAGGAAATGTCGATGCTTGGGCGATTTGGGACCCCTATTTAGCAGCAGCAGAAAAAACCGCAGGTGCTCGACTGATAACAGATGCAACAGACATCGCTGCCAATCGAGGTTACTATCTCGCCCGTAAGGGTTTTGTTGACGAACATCCTGAGATTTTGAAACTCATTTTAGATGAGGTCAAAAAAGTAGATCGATGGGCTGCGGGAAATCCGGTAGAAGTTGCTAAGTTTTTGGAAACGCAATTAGGAATAGAAGCCTCCGTCTTAGAAGTGTCTGAAAAGCGACGCAACTATGGCGTTTCTCCCCTGACGGATGAAGAGATAGCCGGACAGCAGGAAATTGCTGATACTTTCCATAAATTGGAGCTTATTCCTAAGCCAGTTCAGGTTAAACAAATCGTGTTGAAAGATAGTAAGTAGAGTCAAGAAGTAGGCAGACATTAATAGACTTCTCCAATAAACCTTGTGCAGCAAGCATCCTGCCTACTTTTAAACGGCGAATCGCGAACGATGAACTAATTGTTAACCCCATCTCTAAAAAAATAATGAATCATTCTAAAAACTTCCAAAAACTCGCTGATGAAGCTAAGGCTAAAATTCAAGAAATTTCCATCGAGCAACTTAACCTCTCAGAGCCAGAACCCACCCCTATTTTGGTAGATGTTCGCGAAGAGAGTGAATGGAAAGAATCTCATGCTGAAGGCGCTATTCACCTTAGTCGAGGCATTATTGAACAAAAAATTGAGGAAGTTATTCCCGATCGCGAAACTCCTATTGTTTGCTATTGTGGCGGCGGGAATCGGTCTGCTCTAGTGGCTGAAAGTTTACAAAAATTAGGGTATACTCGCGTCCAATCCTTAATTGGAGGTTTGAAAGGTTGGAAAGAAGCTGGCTTGCCAATTGTTGATGAGAATGCAGATACTTCTTTACCTCCTTCCTAGTTCTCAATTCATCCAGACTCTGCCTCATTTTTGTTGATTAAAAGTAATTTATCCTCAATCTGAACTTCTATGACTATTTCCGATCTCGCTATCCAAACCCAAAGGCTAACAACCGATATTTTAGTCATCGGTGGCGGCACGGCTGGCACGATGGCTGGCATCAAAGCTAAACAAGCAAATCCTAACAGCGAAGTGCTGATTTTAGAAAAGGCAAATATTCGCAGAAGCGGCGCGATCGCAATGGGCATGGATGGCGTAAATACTGCTGTCATTCCCGGCCATTCCACACCCGAACAATACGTCCGCGAAATTACCCTTGCTAATGACGGCATCCTCAACCAAAAAGCCGTTTATCAAACCGGAAAATTAGGCTATGAAGTCATCCAAGAGTTAGAAAGTTGGGGAGTGAAGTTTCAGAAAGATGCTCAGGGAAACTATGACTTAAAACAAGTCCACCGCGTCGGCAAATATGTTTTACCCATGCCAGAAGGTAAAGACCTAAAACAAATTTTAACCCGACAGGTGAAACGCCACAAAGTTAAAGTTACCAATCGAGTCATGGCAACCCGTGTTTTAGTACAAAAAGGACGCGCTACTGGTGCTGTTGGCTTTGACGTGCGAAATGGCGATTTTGTAGTAATTCAAGCCAAAGCAGTCATTCTTTCTACAGGTGCTTGCGGCCGTTTAGGACTACCCGATTCTGGCTACCTTTATGGCACTTACGAAAATCCGACTAATGCCGGAGACGGCTATTCAATGGCTTACCACGCAGGCGCAGAACTTAGTAACATTGAGTGCTTTCAAGTCAACCCGTTAATTAAAGATTATAACGGCCCTGCTTGCGCTTATGTTGCCGGCCCCTTCGGCGCTCATACTGCTAATGCCGAAGGTCATCGCTTCATTAATTGCGATTATTGGAGCGGTCAAATGATGCTGGAAATCTGGAAGGAATTAAACTCTGGTAAAGGCCCGATTCAATTAAAAATGACTCATCTCGATGAGGATACTATAGCTGAAATTGAATCAATTCTTTGGTCAAACGAGCGGCCGAGTCGAGGCAGATTTCATGAAGGGAGAGGTGAAAATTATCGCTCTCACGGCGTGGAGATGCACATTTCCGAAATTGGGCTATGCAGCGGCCACAGTGCCTCTGGTGTTTGGGTGAATGAAAAGGCAGAAACAACTGTGCCAGGACTTTACGCAGCGGGAGATATGGCCAGCGTTCCTCATAATTATATGATCGGCGCGTTTGTGTTTGGTAGATTAGCAGGAACTAATGCCATTGATTACATCCAAGATGTAGATTATGTCGAGCCAGATGCTGAATTTCTGGAAGCAGAGAAAGCGCGGATTTATGCACCTTTAAATCTGCCGAATGGAATTCCTCACACGCAAGTAGAATATAAGCTGCGGCGCTTGGTGAATGATTATTTACAGCCGCCCAAAGTAGGCAATAAACTGGAAATTGGGCTGAATAATTTTGTCCGCTATCACGAAACCTTGGAGGAAATGGGCGCTCGCGATGCCCATGAGTTAATGCGCTGTATGGAAGTTCACTTTATTCGCGATTGTGCGGAGATGGCCGCGAGGGCTTCTTTGTATCGCCGCGAGACTCGTTGGGGGCTTTATCATTATCGATTAGATTACCCTGACAAGAATGATGAAGAGTGGTTTTGTCATGTTAATTTGAAAAAAGAAGATTCGGGAGAAATGAAATTGTTTAAGCGTCCAGTTGAGCCTTATATTGTGGAGGTGGATTTGCATAAAGAGGATTATGATGTTGTCGCTCGTTAGAGTTATTATAGCGAGCGAACATTTATTTCACCCTACATCTTGCACGATTCTCCTGAACAGGCAAGATGCCTGTTCCACAAAAAATAATTTTTTTTGTGGGGTGGGCATCCTGCCCGCCCGTGAAATGTCTATTAACAATTACAACTAACTATGGCTTTAATTACACAACGAATTGATGTCCCCGTCACTGTAGATGAGTCTAAGTGTTTGGAAAAATGCCATGTCTGCATTGATGTTTGTCCTTTAGATGTATTAGCAAAAAATCCAGATACAGGCAAAGCTTACATGAAATACGATGAATGTTGGTTTTGCTTACCCTGTGAAAAAGAATGTCCGACGAATGCAATTACGGTTAAAATACCTTTCTTGTTGCGCTAATTTTGTTCTAGTTTGTAGGAATTATAAAACTCATGAATACTGAGACTGATAGCGAATTAAATCAATGGCTGGAAATGCTGCGATCGCCCGATCTCAGCGATCGCCTTATTGCCGTTAAAAATCTCCAATATTTGGGCGATGAAGAAGCTACAAATGCCCTACTTCTTGCCTTGTCAGATGACAGTATTGCCGTTCAAAAAATTGCGATATCTGCTCTTTGGGAAATTGGCAACCCTGTAGCTATTCCCGCTTTAATCGAGTGTCTGGGTTCCGCCGATCTCGATATTCGTCAAGAAGCCTTATCGGCGTTGAATGAATTAGTTTCACCCACTGACTTAAAGCAACTCCTAGATGCACTCCACCGAGACAATGTTAATATTCAACTCAACATATTAACTCTGTTGCGGAAGATTCACGATGCTCAATCTTTACCAGATATTTTACCATTCTTTGCATCAAAAATTCCTGAATTGAGAGCAGCAGCAGTTACCACTCTTAGCTATCTCAATCAGGTGGAAAAATGTCCGCAAGCTTTGGCTTTAGTATCTGATATAGATGTCAATGTTCGCCGTGCTACGGCTTTAACTTTAGGACATTTAACAGATCCAGAAATTATCTCAATTTTGTGTCAAGCACTCAAAAGCGATACTGACTGGCAAGTGCGACGAAATGCAGCTAAATCTTTGGCAATTCATGCCGATTCTGCGGCAATTTTGGCACTGGAAACGGCGGTAAGTGACGAACACTGGCAAGTTCGCAAATTCGCGTTACAAGCTTTGCAAAAAATGCCAGATGAACGAGTGCTACCTGCTTTAATTAGATCCTTAGCTGATGAATATTCAGATGTGCGAAAAGAAGCCGCGATCGCGCTCGGAAATCTCAGCAATTCCGCTGCGATAAATGCGCTGCAACAATCTCTGGACGATCCAGATAAAGAAGTTTCTATCTGCTCTCAAAGAGCAATTCAAAAAATTAAACAATCTCTGCAAAATTCCCCCAATGCTTAATCCTTCCTCCTTGCCAAAAACTGACTCGCATCCACCCTCAGAAAACCCAGATTCGCTGGGAGAAATGCGGCAGCAAGAAGTTGTCAATTATCTCAAGCAAGTCATCGAACCCACCCTCAAAAATGATATTATCAGTTTGGGCATGGTGCGAAATTTGCGAATTGTTGATGGTTACATTTATTTGCGCCTTTATATTGGTTCGCATCAGCAAGACTTGGCAGAACACATAAAATCGGTTTTATCGCCTATAACCTGGTGCAAAAAAAGTTATATTCAAATTTGCACGATCGCCAACGTGCGAACTACTTTAGCTATTTCTAGCGGAAAAGGGGGAGTCGGAAAATCTACAACTGCCGTCAATTTAGCCGCCGCTTTAAAATTACAAGGGGCAAAAGTAGGCTTACTAGATGCTGATGTTTACGGCCCCAATATTCCGCAAATGTTAGGCTTAGGACAAGCTGATGTAGAGACAGTTAATACTGCCAAAGGTCAGAAATTTTTACCTTTGGAAGCACAAGGAATTAAACTGATGTCTGTGGGTTTATTAGCCGAACCAGAACGCCCTTTAGCATGGCGGGGTCCCGTTCTTCACAAAATTATTACTCAGTTTATTCAAGATGTAGAATGGGGCGAATTAGATTATTTATTAATTGATTTACCCCCAGGAACCGGAGATGCTCAAATTACGATTGTGCAAGAAAGTCCGATTTGTGGAGTGATACTTGTTACTACGCCCCAACAAATATCTATTTCCGATGTCCGTCGCAATATTTATATGTTTCGCCAGGTTGGGGTTCCGGTTCTTGGCATTATTGAAAATATGAGTTATTTAATTTGCGATCGCGATTCAGAACCACTGCAAATTTTTGGCAGTGGCGGCGGTAAACAGCTAGCTGAAGAACTTCAAGCGCCCCTCCTTGCCCAAATTCCTATAGATCCGCGCATCTGTGCGGGCGGTGATACAGGAAAACCGCTAACTATTTCCGATCCGAACTCGGTAGTATCTCAAATTTTTATGCAGATAGCCACAGGGCTAAATGCTACTTTTTCTCCTGCGATCGCGATCGCCACCGACAACACTATTAACTTAAAAAATGATTTCTGAACTTGACATACTTGATGTGCATCTGTAGAATCTTGTTTGCAAGCCAAAAGCACGGTAAATCGATAAACTTTAAGTATTTTAGAGCGAATGACAGAACCCTATCGTTTTGAAACCCTCCAAGTTCATGCTGGGCAAGAACCTGCTCCTGGAACCAATGCCCGTGCCGTGCCTATTTATCAAACAACCTCCTATGTCTTTAATGATGCGGATCATGGGGCGCGTCTCTTTGCCTTGCAAGAGTTTGGTAATATCTACACCCGGATCGCGAATCCGACAACAGATGTGTTTGAAAAGCGAATTGCCGCTCTGGAGGGGGGTGTTGCGGCCCTGGCAACCTCTAGCGGTCAGGCAGCTCAGCTTTTGGCGATCGCCAATATTGCCCAAGCGGGAGATAACATTGTTTCCACCAGCTATTTATACGGGGGCACGTACAACCAGTTCAAAGTGACGTTTCCTCGGCTGGGGATTCAGGTCAAATTTGTGGATGGCGATGAAGCAGAGGATTTCCGGCAGGCGATCGACGATCGCACCAAGGCACTCTATGTTGAAACGATCGGCAATCCCCAATTTAACGTGCCAGATTTTGCCGCCCTAGCTCATATTGCTCACGAAAATGGCATTCCCCTGATTGTAGACAATACGTTTGGTGCAGCAGGCTATCTCATCCGTCCCATCGAACACGGTGCTGATATCGTGGTGCAGTCTGCAACTAAATGGATTGGCGGACATGGCACCTCAATCGGCGGTGTCATCGTCGATTCCGGCAAGTTCGACTGGGGAAATGGCAAGTTTCCTGCGTTTACAGAACCAGCTCCGGGCTATCACGGCCTCAATTTCCAAGAAGTTTTTGGCCCTCAAGGCTCATGGGGCAATATTGCCTTCATTATTCGTGCCAGAGTCGAAGGACTGCGGGATTTAGGCCCTACTCTGAGTCCCTTCAATGCCTTTTTGTTTTTACAGGGATTGGAAACCCTTTCCCTACGGGTACAACGTCATGTAGATAACGCCCTGGAACTGGCCCAATGGCTCAAACAACATCCCAAGGTGGAATGGGTAAACTACCTGGGATTACCAGAACATCCCTACCATGAGCGGGCTAAAAAGTATTTACAACATGGCTTTGGCGGTGTACTGAACTTCGGTATTAAGGGGGGACTCAATGCGGGTCGCTCTTTTATCAACCAGGTGAAACTGGCAAGCCATTTGGCGAATGTGGGAGATGCTAAAACGCTGGTCATTCATCCCGCATCTACAACCCACCAGCAACTAACAGATACGGAACAGATATCGGCTGGCGTGCTCCCTGATTTAGTTCGGGTATCGGTAGGAATAGAGCACATCGATGATATTAAAGGCGATTTTGAGCAGGCCTTTGCCGGAGTTTAGCAGATGAATTATCAGCAGTTCATTTCCCCTGAAAGCCAGTTTTATCAGCTCCCAGAACTCTTTGAGCTGGAGTCTGGTAAAGATTTGATTGGAGTTCAGGTGGCCTATCGGACTTGGGGACAGCTTAATGGGGCTGGAGATAATGCTGTGCTGGTTTGTCATGCTCTAACTGGTTGGGCCGATCTGGATATCTGGTGGGAACCCCTTTTAGGGCCGGGACGGGCGTTAGATCCCGATCGCAGTTTTATTATTTGCAGCAATATACTGGGTAGTTGTTATGGAACAACTGGGCCGACCTCCATCAATCCTAAAACAGGGGCAGCTTATGGCCCAACCTTTCCTGGGATTACGATTCGGGATATGGTGCGGTTGCAAGGGGTTTTACTGGAAGCCTTGGGCGTGCGATCGCTACAATTGGCGATTGGCGGTTCTCTGGGTGGTATGCAAGTGCTGGAGTGGGCATTGCTTTATCCCGATCGAGTCCGGGCGATCGCGGTGATAGCCGCCCCCGGTCGCCACTCGGCCTGGTGCATTGGGTTTAGCGAAACCCAACGGCAGGCTATTTATACTGACCCTAACTGGCAGAATGGTTACTATAGCGCGAAACAACAACCGGATCGGGGGCTGGCTGTGGCCCGCATGATTGCTATGAGTACCTATCGTTCCTGGGCTAATTTTTCAGCTCGCTTCGGACGACAGGTTAAGTCCGATCGCGTTACTGAGTCATTTGCGATCGTGGATTATATGCGTTACCAGGGCAAAAAATTGGTGGAACGGTTTGATGCCAATACCTACATCGCGTTGACCCATGCTATGGACAGCCACGATCTCACCCGTGCCGATCGGGATTATCGCACGGTTTTGAGCAGTATTCAGCAGCCCGCCCTGATTGTCGCTATTAATTCGGACATCCTATATCCACCCGTTGAGCAGGAAGAACTGGCAGCCCTGATTCCCAATGCAGAACTACAATGGCTGGAATCTCCTCATGGTCATGATGCCTTCCTGATTGATATGGATGTTCTCAACAGTTTGGTGGTCAGGTTTTTATACAGATAGCAGCAGTGTTAGATGCTACTTTTTCTCCTGCGGGTGCAACTGATATATTGCCCGCGAATATTAATGAAGTAAGCAACTAGAGAAGTAATACAAACAAAAATCTACAGAATGTCCTTGCATTTTTGAAGCCATCTGTGGAATAATAGGAGCTTGTCAGAGTTAACTACGGTATATCGGTCGGTTTATCGTAGTAAACTAGTCAATAATGATTAGCTCAGCTTTTGCATGGCGATCGCGTTTCTTGGTTTTCAATACTTGAAATTTAGGAAGGCACAGTGTTAACCCCATTGAAAGAGCTCCCAATTCCAGCTAGATTGAGACATTTTTGGAGCAAACTCAAACATAGTTCGCTCAAGACCTTTGCTTTGCTTTTTGCAATTGGCTTCAGTTTGAGTTTGACAGTTTCCGCCTGTGCTCCTACTCAGCCAACAAATACAACTACAGCCCCAACTTCTGCTGCCACATCGGTGGCCACTTCTAACGCACAACAGAGCAATGTAATTCGGATTGGCTATCAAAAATATGGAACTCTAAGTATCCTTAAATCACGGGAGACTTTAGACAAGCGCTTGGCATCCCAAAACATTTCTATACAGTGGCTTCAATTTCCCGCTGGCCCTCAATTACTAGAAGCTTTGAATGCAGGCAGTATTGACTTTGGCCATACAGGAGAAGCGCCGCCTATTTTCGCACAAGCCGCTGGCGCACCATTGGTATATGTTGCCAACGAACCTCCTAATCCCAAAGGCGAAGCTATCTTAGTACCGAAAGATTCTTCAATTCAAGATGTGGCTGGGTTAAAAGGCAAAAAAGTTGTATTTAACAAAGGTTCAAATGTGCACTACCTAGTAGTAGAAGCATTAACAGCAGCCGGATTGAAATATAGCGACATTCAGCCTGTTTACTTGCCACCAGCAGAGGCGCGGGCAGCTTTTGAACAAGGTAGCGTCGATGCTTGGGCGATTTGGGACCCGTTTTTTACAGTAGGGAGACGAGCTACAGGTGCTCGCATTCTTAAGGATGGAGAAGGGCTGGTAGCTAATCGGGAATTCTATCTAGCTGCTAAACCTTTTAACGACCAATATCCTGACCGGACTAAGGCAATTTTAGAGGAACTTCAAAAAGTCGATGAATGGGCGGCGGCTCAACCAACTGAGGTAGCAAAACTGCTGTCTCCCGCTCTTGGTATTGACGTTCCAACTTTAGAGGAAGTGGCACGGAGACGGCCTTACGGCGTGCAGCCCATTACACAGGAAGTCATCACTTACCAGCAAAAAGTTGCTGATACTTTCTTGGATTTGAAGCTGCTTCCCAAACAGGTAAAAATTAGCGAAGTGGCTCAGGTAACTAAACAATAAATAGTTAGGAAGAATACGGCAAATGGAATTATTTTGGTTTATCCCAACTCACGGAGACGGACGCTATTTAGCTACAGGAACTGGAGGCAGATCTTGCAGCTTATCCTACTTAAAACAAATCGCCCAAGCTGTTGACAATCTAGGATTTACTGGCGCTCTGCTTCCGACTGGGCGCTCTTGCGAGGACGCATGGGTAGTGGCTTCATCCTTAATGTCTGTCACAGAAAAAATGCGTTTTTTAGTAGCAATTCGTCCGGGATTAATGTCTCCAGGGGTAGCAGCAAGGATGGCAGCAACCTTTGACAGATTATCTGACGGACGCTTGCTAATTAATGTTGTTACAGGCGGCGACCCGGTTGAATTAGCAGGAGATGGAGTGCATCTGAGTCACGACGCACGTTATGAATTGACGGATGAATTCTTGACAGTTTGGAGAGCAATGCTTGAAGGTAGTAACTCTACTAACGTCCGAGACCAAGAAGTCGATTTTAGCGGTGAATACCTCCAAATTAAGGGCGGTAAAGTTCTATTTCCACCCGTCCAAACTCCCCATCCTCCCTTATGGTTTGGCGGTTCATCGCCGATCGCACAACAAATTGCAGCCAAACACATTGATGTTTATCTTACTTGGGGAGAACCGCCGCAACAAGTAGCAAAAAAAATAGAAGCTGTGAAAAAATTAGCTGCAGAACAGGGTAGAACTGTGCGTTTTGGAATTCGCCTTCACGTCATTGTGCGCGAAACTGAAAGCGAAGCTTGGGAAGATGCAAATCGATTGATTCAATATGTTGATGAAGATGCGATCGCAGCCGCCCAAAAAGCTTATGCCAGGATGGACTCTGAAGGACAGCGACGTATGACTGAACTGCATACAGGCAGTCGCGAAGCTCTGGAAATTAGCCCCAATTTGTGGGCGGGAATTGGGTTAGTAAGAGGCGGTGCCGGTACTGCTTTAGTGGGAGATCCCGATACCGTTGTCGCCCGAATGTTGGAATATTCCGAATTGGGGATTGAAACTTTCATTTTCTCCGGTTATCCCCACTTAGAAGAAGCGTATCGAGTGGCTGAATTGCTATTCCCCCGCTTGCCGCTGAAAAACCAACCGGCTGTAAATCAACCGCAAATGTTTAGTCCTTTTGGCGAAATTGTTGCCAACGATAAGTTTTCCACACAAAAACAAGTTCCCACAAGCGCGTCATGAATAAAAAATGGCTCACAAACCCCTATTTTCAGCAGGTAATTCCCTGGATTGTACCGATTCTGCTGATTGTTAGCTGGCAACTTTTAGTACAGGTGGGTTGGCTTTCCACAAGGGTTTTGCCCGCACCAACAGGTGTTTTAAGTGCAGGAATTAGATTGGCAATTACCGGGGAACTGTTTCACCATATCGGAATTAGTGCTTGGCGTGCCGTCGTTGGTTTTGTCATAGGCGGAGGAATTGGTTTGACTCTTGGTTTCCTCAACGGTCTTTCTCCACTTGCCGAAAAGCTGCTAGATACTTCTGTACAAATGGTTCGGAATGTTCCCCACCTCGCCTTAATTCCCCTAGTGATTTTGTGGTTTGGAATTGGCGATATAGCTCGGTTATTTTTGGTGGCTTTGGGTGTGTTTTTCCCAATGTATATCAATACATTTCATGGCATCCGCAGTGTCGATGCCGGATTGATTGAAATGGGAAAAGTCTATGGTTTGAGTTCCAGGTCTCTTTTGTGGCAAGTTATTCTGCCTGGGGCTTTGCCTTCGATTTTGGTAGGCGTGCGATATTCCTTGGGGATTATGTGGCTGACGCTGATTGTCGCAGAAACAATTGCTGCGGACTCTGGTATTGGTTACATGGCAATGAATGCTCGCGAGTTCTTGCAAACTGATGTGGTGGTGTTGAGCATTATCATGTATGCCTTGTTGGGTAAGTTTGCAGATGCGATCGCCAGAAAGTTAGAAGAGAAATGGCTGGCTTGGCATCCCAATTATCAGCCAGCTTAGCTAGAAAAAACCAGCAATAAGAAAGAAAAATGAGAGTGTCCCCTTTTTCTTTCTTAGTTCCTCTAGAAATGCTATCCTTCACGATCTGCTCAGTTAGTCTTTTCTACGTATAAAAGCTGGGATTAGGGAGTTGATCGTTGAGTACCCAGTTACCCAGATCGTGAATTTTATAGTCAACAGAATCATGTAGCGTAAACGTTCTCAGATTGCGCCAGTAGCGATCGAAACCATATTTACTGGTGGTAGCACGCGCCCCCATCACTTCAAAAATGCGAGTTGTCACATCTAAACCTATTTTGGTAGCAGCAACCTTTGCCGTTGCGATCGCGATCGCGCATTTTCCACGTTCTTCTGTTGTTAAATCTATGCCTTTTTCCCAAGCTGTTTGCAGAATGGCGGCGGCTCGATCCGTCAAACTGCTAACCGCTTGCAGATCGACCCACATTTCTCCGTAGTGTTTCAGAATATAGGGATCTTGCGTCACACTAGGAGCATTAGAAGTCAACCAGGGTCGTCCTTGGGTGCAAGTATAGTCTTTGGCAGCAGCAAATGCTCCTTCCGCAATACCCAGATAAATATGGGCAAGATTTATTTGCGTCAAACAAGCTCGTAAAGTACGGAAAGGAATATCAGCACGGGTGCGATCGCCAAACACTTCCGAGTCATAAACGCGCACTTGGTCGAAACTAATACTACCGCTATCGGTTTGACGTTGCCCCATATTATCCCAATCGTCATGGATTTGTATTCCCTCTCTTTGAGTGGGAATTACAATAATTGTGAGTTCGGAGGTATCTTGACGAACCGCAGTGATGGGTAAGATATCAGAATCTTTAGAACCAGAGCAAAAGCTTTTTCTACCGTTTAGTAAAAAGCCTGTACCATCAGGAGTTAAAGTGGCACGGCGATCGAGGGGATTGAGAGCATTGCACCAGAACCAATTGTTTGTCACCGTATCTGTGTAGAACTGCGCCTTGCGCTCCTCCGTGCCAAAAAGATGCGGGATAACAACCCCTAAATGATGATAAGAGTAAACATGGGCTAGAGAACTATCAGTCTTTGCCAACTCGCGGGAAATTTGGAGTGCAGCGATCCATGTTTCGCCAATACCACCATATTCTTTAGGGATAATCAAACCGAGCAAACCGCTAGAGCGAATGCGATCGCGTTCATACTTTGGTGTACCGCCAACACGATCTCGTTCGATGGCAGTAGTAGCAAATTCTTGAGCAAGCGATCTCGCGATAGCTACATAATCTTGCTTGCTGTCTTGTTGTTTTGTGCTTTCCGAGTCTGCAAGGGATGTTTTCATATTTGACGATCCAAAATTGAGGGAAATAATGACGTACAAATGATTTAGGATTCCTATAGGTTGGTCAGTCCTTAAAACCCAAGTAAACAGAAATAGGTACATCTTCAACAAACTGACCTGAAGGTTCTGCACTGAGAATTGCTGCTTTAATTTCCGCCTCAAATACGGAAGTATCGCCATTAAAGTAATCACGACGGCAGTAAGCGGTGGAGTAGAGATAACCAATAAAATTATCAATCGTCCAGTGTTTTTGAAAGTCAATCTTATGGCGCTTAATCCGAACGAATGGCGATCGATCCAAAACTTCTAAATCGGACTTGTAGAGCAAAGGAACGCTACTCGATCCCACACGCCGCTCTTCTCCTAGCCACCGTTTGATCGTAGCTAGCACATTTTGTGCCCAAACAGAGTCATTTGACCAAATATCTTTTTCAGTTTGAATAATCGCTATCCCCCTATTAGCGTTACTGGTGCGATCGAGCACATCGTAGCTACGCTGTAGCACCAATTCTTGATCCATCCAATGAAAAGCACGACCAATGGTGACAAGGGAAAATGTACCAATTGCCGGGGAAATATTTTCTGCTAACTCCCTTACCCAAGTGATATTTGAAGCATGAGCCAGTTTAGCTTCTTGCTTGGCAACTTCGAGCATTTCTGTATCGGGATCGATGCCCAAAACAGATTGAAATCGATCGTGTAAGGCGATCGCTACCAAGCCAATGCCACAGCCGAGATCGAGAAGCTTGCCTTGCCCGTCTAATTGAAATTCCTGTGAGATTAAATCGTAAAGAGCATTTGGGTAGCGCGGTCGATATTGCAGGTAATAAGAAATGGCTCCTTGAAAGAGCGTAGGATCGTAGTTTGGGAGTAATTTAGTAGTCATGATTTAAGTCAATTTGGGGGATTTAAACCTCTAAAGGAACAGTTGGCGTATTGGATAAATCCAAGGTACTCAATAACTTTTCTTTCCAATATTGTAAATCGCGATCGGTACGCCTGCGGGGACGGGGAAGATCGATATCTAGCTCAAGATGGATGCGTCCAGGATTGCCACGCATGACGATCGCGCGATCGCTTAAAATCAGCGCTTCTTCAACATCATGGGTGACAAGAATCATGGTCTGGCGATCGGATTGCCAAATTTCTAACAGACGATCCTGTAATTGCATTCTAGTAAAGGAATCGAGAGCACTAAAGGGTTCATCTAGCAATAAAATAGAAGGATTAGTAACGAGAGCACGCGCGATCGCCACCCGTTGAGCCATTCCTCCTGATAGTTGGCGCGGCAGCAAACGAGCAAAATCTTGTAATCCCACCTTAACTAGAGCATCACTTGCCCGTGCCTTGCGTTCATCCTTCGGTAAATGATGCAAACCAAACTGCACATTTTCCCAGACAGTTAACCAAGGCATCAGCCGAGGTTCTTGAAATATTACACCAATTTCGGGGTGAGGTTTGTCAATGCGAATATCGTCAATTTGCACATCTCCATAAGTTGGCCGATCTAATCCAGCAACGATCCGTAAAAGTGTACTTTTGCCGCAACCACTCGTACCGATTAAACTAACAATCTCGCTACGATTAACAGTTAAATCAATAGAGTCTAGCCCGACAAAACCATTTTTAAATCGTTTATGTAGCCCTTCGATGAGTAGCATATATCTTTCCTCCTTGGCGCTTTGAATGAATGCTTGAAACAAATGCTTTGAACTAATGGTTGGAAGCGTAAACATCCTGCCAATGGAGTAGCCAATGCGATGCAAAGCCAATCGCTGAGTCAGTCACTTTTCCGCAAATCGCAAACAAGAGAATGCTAGCGAGGGTGATGGCGGGTCGTCCAGTCGCTTGCCCATCGATCAATAAGAAGCCTAAGCCCTGACTGGCTCCCATCAATTCAGCCGCCACGACAAACATCCAGCCCAAACCCAAGCCACTTCGCAAACCTACGATGTAAGCAGGCAATGTCGCGGGTAAGAACACACGACTGATAAGCTGCCAATCATTAAGTCTATAGATTTTGCCAACCTCAACCAATTTGCGATCGACATTATGAATGCCGCTCATCAGATTTAAGTAAACGGGGAAGAACACCCCAACGGCGATAAGAGCAATTTTGGAAGGCTCATGAATTCCCATCCAGAGGATGAATAGTGGCACCCATGCGAGGGAAGGAATGTTACGGAGTGACTGCAAAAGCGGGTCGAGTAAATCGTGAATTAGACTAGAATAGCCCGTTAATCCTCCTAGAATAGTGGCAAAAAATGTACCAATTAAGAAGCCAACAAAAACCCGATAGAGTGTAATGCCGATGTGCTGCCATAGTTCTCCTGCTGCACCGAGTTGCCAAACTGTTGTGAGAATAGTTGAGGGACCAGGTAACAAGTTAGGAGCAACCAAGCCAAACCTAGAGACACTTTCCCACAATATTAAGAGAAAGACTGGCAAGAGCAAGCCTTTTGCTCTGCCCAGACGACTGAGAAGTTGCCAAATATTACCTGTTTGTACGCTTGGGATTGCGATCGCAAGTCTTTGTCCCATAACTTATTGCTAATGGCTAATGGCTAATTGCTAATTGCTAACTGCTGGAAGCGTAAGCTGTTACGCATTTAGATCGCTAACGAAGTAAGTAGGGTGCGTCAGCTAGAACACTTACGCTTAAAGGGGAAACACTTCGGACTGACGCACCCTACAATCTGTAGGTAGAACACTTACGCTTAAACGGGAAACACTTCGGACTGACGCACCCTACAATCTGTTTTAAATGTTCAACAGCGTACCTCACTTGTTTAAGAATCGCTATATATCCAAAGCAGATGTTTTTTACTTATGATTTGGCAACTTTTGCCACATACTGCGGATCGATTAAATCGTTAACTACTGTAATGACATCAACGGAATTCTCGATCACGCCGCTTTTTTTCAAGACATCCCCAGCAGCACTAATAACGGCTTTTTGTTCGTCACCAATCGATGAGTTTGATATATCGGTTCGCTCCTCTAATTGTTTAGTTGCTACCGCTTCTGTCAGTTTTGATGCTTTAATTACAACTTGCTTGAGTTCGCTGGGATTTGCGATCGCCCATTTCCGTGCCTTCTCATACGCAGTTAGCACTTGACTAACTTGTTCGGGATATTCTTTGGCAAACGCCTCGCGCACATTCAAAAAGCCTTGGCTAATTAGTTTAGTATCGCGGAAGAAAAGTTTCGAGCCTTTTTCTACTTCTGTCTGTGCCATAAATGGATCGAGGCCAGCCCAGGCATCGACATCGCCTTTCTCAAGGGCAGCTTTACCGTCAGCATGGGGCAAAGGCACAATTTCTACATCTTTGGCAGTCAAACCGACTTGATCCAAGGCACGCAATAAGAAAATAAACGGATCTGTTCCGCGCGTTGCTGCAACTTTCTTGCCTTTTAAATCTGTGACTTTTTGAATGGAAGAATTGGCAGTAGTTACTAATGCCGTCCATTCGGGCTTCGAGTAAACGTAAATAGACTTGATGGGATTGCCATTGGCTTTTGCAATCAGTGCGGAAGCACCAGAAGTCGAGCCAAAGTCAATGCTGCTGCCATTGAGAAACTCTAATGCCTTGTTACTACCTTGACTGAGCACCCATTCCACTTTGATATTGGTTTTGGCTAAGTCTTCTTCCAGCCAGCCTTTCTCTTTGAGTACGAGACTAACAGGATTGTAGTAGGCATAATCTAAACGTACTACTGTAGGAACTGCCGTAGGAGATGAGCCTGGGGATGCTGCTGTAGTGTTAGTTCCAGGAGAGGAAGAATTACAGGCATTGACTAATAGCGATAGAAACAGCCCAGAAATAAAAAATAGCAGCAACCTACGTCTGGCAATGGCAAACCACTTGCTCATGATTCGTCTCCTCAACTTTTTGGTGAATGTCTCGTTTAATTAGGACTTACGCAGTTTATACTATACATCGCTCGACTTACCGTAGTATAGCTGAATTTTATCTTACAGCAAGGCACACTCAAGATCAATGGTTAAAAGACCAACTGGACTGTTGGTGGTGCTATAGGCAACTCCCTTGCCAATATCGCGATCGCGCTCGATCGGCTTGATTAGCAGGGGTCGGTTGGCTGTTTTCAACAGGTGAACCGCTACGAGACAACCGCTAAAGCCAGCACCGACGATCGCGATCGTTGTTGGAGGATCGGAAGTCAGCATTTTAGGAACCCTATCAGCATCAAAAAGAATAGGAATGTATCTATTGTTAAGACATCGGATCTTTGAAAAGATATCGCTGCCTCGGTCTCCAACATTTACCTACAAGGGGGAATTTTTAATTACCTGGTTTCCAAACTACTTCTTCAACTTTGAGCTGCTTGGGAATTAAGCCGAGTTCAAAAAAAGTATCCGCAATTTCCTGTTGCTCGGCAACCATATCAGCTTGGATCGGTTCAAATCCATAACTCCGCCGTCGAGTCACTACATCTAAGATAGAAACATCAATTTTCAGAATGGGAGCGAGAATCTTGACTACTTCTTCGGGATTCGCATCGGCCCAAGTCGCTACTGCTTGAGTTTCTTCTCTAATTGCCTCAATGATTTTGGAATTAGACTGAGTAAATGAGCGATTAGCTAAGTAAAAATCTCGGTTAGCTGCTAGTCCTTTACTATCTTTAACAACACGAAGATTTACTTGCGATTGAGCTGCTGCATAAAAGGGGTCCCAAATTACCCAAGCATCTACGTTACCTTGTTGGAAGGCAGCTCGGGCATCGGCTGATGTCAGGTTGGCCGGCTCAATATCAGTCCATTTTATCCCTGCGGATTTCAGTGCTTTTGCTAAGAGGTAATTGGCGCTTGAACCTTTTGTAAAAGCTATTTTCTTACCCCGCAAATCCGCCAGGGTTTGAATTGGCGAATTAGCAGGAACTAAAATACCTGAACTGCGGTCTTTGGGGGCGCTACCGCCAATGTAAAGCAGAGGTGCATTAGCAGCTTGGGCAAAGACTGGAGGAGCGTCCCCGGTGCGTGCGATGTCGATGCTGCCGACGTTTAGTGCTTCCAGCATCGGGGGGCCTGACTGAAATTCTTTCCACTCAACGGATATGCCTAGAGGCTGCAAGCGTTTCTCTAACCCGCCTCTAGCTTTGACTAGCGTGAAGGGGTCTAATTTCTGATGGCCGATGCGGACTACCTGAGCTTGAGGTGCTGCGGGGGAAGCGGTGGGGCTTGCAGAGCTGGTAGGGGTGGGAGTATTGTTACAGGCGGCGATCGCCCAATTTAAACTGATTCCCAATAGAAATAGCGCTGCTAGGGAAAGGTGCGATCGCCATAATTGAGCAAGGAATGAAATCAGTCTTTTGAGCATAAACAATAATATTGTTTGTGGGTAACTTTCCGATCAGAGACTTCCAACTAATTCGGGTTTGCCAGTTTGCAGGGCACCAACAAACTCTTGCAACTGCGATCGCAGTGTTTGTTCGGTTTCCTGTTCAAGCTGTACGCTTGTTTCGTCGTAACTTTCGATCTGGGTGTCTAAAACATAGACACCAGCCAAGATATGACTAGCGCCAAGCTCGGATAATACTGGTTTGAGGGCGTAATTAATTGCTAATAAGTGACCCAGGGTACCTCCGGTGGCGATGGGGAGAATAACTTTGCCAGCTAAACTATTTTGCGGGAGCAAATCTAAGTAAGCCTTGAGTACGCCTGTGTAGGCTGCTTTGTAAACAGGTGTGGCGATGATTATGCCCTTGGCTTCTACCACTAATTCGTTGACTGCTTTCAAGTCTGGGTTAGCAAATTGTCCGTAAATTAATACTTCTGGCGGGAGATCGCGGACGTTGATAGATGCCGTACTCAGTCCCTCTTTCTCGACAGCGCGGCGGGCGTATTCCAGCACGGCAAAGGAGCGGGATGGATGAGACGGGCTACCTGCGATCGCAACAACATCAGCCATTTAACTGTCCTCCTATTTTTGACTCATTTAAAAATTAGCCATTCACGGTAATGAGTACAAAATACGGTAAATCGATAGATTTACCGTATTTTGCTTAAATAGTAAGCTAGCACGGTCAATTTTAAAAAGCAAGTAAGTTGAGAGGTAAAGTTTGATAACCATTACACAATTTTTTGGCGATCGCGAATCTCGGCGGGAATCAACTGTCAAATTTTTTCTCCCAAATACAGCATAATCCCACCGGACTCAAAAACAGAACCTTTACAGGAACAGGGTTTGCTTGTTCTTAACAATTATTTATCAAAGCCGCAGAAGTTGGGCGAAAAATTATCTTGCTTTTTGTAGATACCTGTGCAATAATCTTGTTTAATCAAAAACTACTGTAATTCGACTGATTTACCGTAGATTACATCTAGAAATGCTAATCTGCTATTCACCAGCACCGGCGAGTAGGAGACGAATTGGCATTTGCTCAACAGCCACCTTTGAAAGCGAAAAAGGTTTTGAGCCTGTGGCATAGATCGCGATATGGAGGTTTTTTAGAATGGAATCAGCACTCTCAGGAATACGCCTAGAATTAGTAGAACTCCAGAAGTCATTTGGAAATATTAAAATTTTGCGGGATATCAACATAGAAATAAATCCCGGAGAATTTGTAGCAATTGTAGGTCGCAGCGGATGTGGCAAAAGTACCTTACTGCGCTTAATCGCCGGACTAGAAGTTCCCACTCAAGGCACTGTCTTTCTAGATGGAAAGCCGTCCCGCAAACTCAACTCTAAAGTGACAATGATGTTTCAGGATGCACGGCTGCTACCTTGGCAAAAAGTGGTGGCAAATGTGAAATTAGGGCTGCTCGCGGCCAAAGAAAACACGCACGGCAAAGCGATGCAAGTCCTTCACGCGGTAGGGCTTGGCGATCGCGCCAACGATTGGCCGGCGGTACTCTCCGGCGGTCAAAAGCAGAGAGTTTCTTTAGCAAGAGCCCTTGCCTGCGAACCTCATTTACTGCTGCTTGATGAACCCCTCGGCGCGTTGGATGCTTTGACCCGCATTGAGATGCAGCAATTGTTAGAAAATTTATGGCAAGAAAAAGGATTTACCGCGCTACTGATCACTCACGACGTAGAAGAAGCAGTGGTGCTAGCTGACCGAGTTATTTTAATAGAAAATGGTCAGATTGCAATGGACTGTTCTATTGATATGCCCCGACCGAGGCAGAGAGGAAATGCTGTATTTGCTGCAAAAGTAGAGGCGATTTTGCAGCGCGTGATGGGTGAAAAAGAAAGTAGCAAAGATGCAGATAAATTTGCCATAGGTAGGTACAAAAAACCCAACTATGTACAGATAAGTAAATACGGATAACGGATCTACCAAGGTAACTCAGATATGGGCGCTCGTTTAAGAATATTTCTGACTCGCGAGCTCTTCCTCAGCCAATCCGATGCACTCGGATTTGATATCACTCGCAGATCCTAAATTCCGATCGATACTTCACCGTTCCGCTGCAATCCTGCAAAGCTCCACTTTCTAACTCCAAAACCATAAAAGCTTCATCGGGCACATCATATTCACATTTCAAGCTCTTGCTACTAGCAGGAACGAACCCAAAACGCGAATAGAAATCTGGATGACCAAGCACAACCACTGCCTGAAATCCCGATCGCCTGCACTCTTCTAAACCCTGCCGGATCAGCAGCGTTCCTACACCTTGGCGCTGGTATTCGGGAAGAACGGCGACTGGTGCCAACCCCAGAATCGACAAATTGCTGGAACATTTTCCTTCGACAACAACCGGACTGAAGAAAAGGTGTCCGACAATGCGATCGGATTGGACGGCAACGAAGGAAAATGTAGATGCCATTCCCCGCAGTCGATCGACTAAGTTGGCCTCATTTTCTCGCCCGAATGCCGCAATATTGACGTTGCGAACGGCTTCTGCATCTTCTAGATTTTCAGTACGAATCTCCATAATGCGATATTAATCAAATTATAGCTATTGATTATGCTGATTCTAAATGAGTTACCGGAATTTGTTCGGTTCTTTCAGGCAATCTCGTTCCAGTTGCAACGGCATGAACCGCATGAAGAATATCGGCTGAATAGTATCGATTGCCACAGTTATCGCAAACACCGATAGTCACATCTTCAAGAATGACAAATCCATTTTTATGTTTGAATGCCTCGCGCTTGACAGTGCGGGGTTGAACGGTTCCTTCGCAATACTCACATCTGTATTTATACATACGATTATTCCTCAAGTTCAGTGACTTCATACACCGTGATGATTAGATAACGTCCGTTACTAGCGAAACGTCCAACCACTCCAACAGATGTTTGTCGATCGAGTGCAGTCCCCACTACTACATATTTTGTACCTCTGGGGTCGTCTTTTTCAACCCGGATAATCTGACCGCTCAGAACCGCCTCTTCTACATCCAGGATAGTCAGCAAGTCCTCAGCCATTTCTTCCATTGCGTGGGCTGACATATCGTACTGGCGGAGGCTAATTTTCTCTCTAATACGGTCAATATCGTTGCGAGGCACTGGCTGATTAATGTTACATCCAGGCAATCATACCAAGTTATCGTTCAAAAATCTATCATTATTCAATTCCTTAAATATCTGGTTTTACTTCCTTCGACCCGACTTACTCACTCTCTTTATTGCGGCACAAGCTGACTGGAAGACAACCGCTTAATACCCTCCATCGCTGTAGTTTCTCCAGCTTGGTCACCGCCCTCACGAGCAATTTTTAAAGCTCCCTCGTAGGATTCGAGAGCTTTAGCATATTGACCGAGACTTTCATAAATCGCGCCCATATTGTTGAGCAAGCGTCCGATACTTGTCTTGTCGCCGATTGCTTCTAACATCGGTATCGCTTGCTGAAAATAGATCAGCGCTTGAGTATCTTTGCCGAGTTTGCGAGAGGCAAGTGCCATGTTGTTGAGGAGGCGGCCGACGCCAGCCCTGTCTCCGATTTCCCGGCGAATTGCTAAAGCTTGGTGGTAAAATTCCATCGCTCTATTAAAGTCGCCGATGTTGTAGTAGACGCCGCCCATGTTATTGAGGGTACGGCCTAAATCGCGGCGATCGCCGATCGCCGTGCGAATCGTCCGCGCTTGCTGGTAAAATTCGATCGCCTTGGCGTAATTTACCTGTTCTGCATACACCGCCGCAATGTTGTGAAATGATTCTGCTATTTCAATTTGGTCGTTGGCAGTTTTGGCAAGTTCTAAAGCTTCTTGGTGCAGTTTCATCGCTTCGGAAAAATTGTCCGCAATCCGGTTGACGAAACCGATGAGATTGAGAGTGCGCGCTATACGGGACCCTTGGCCGATTTCTCGGTGAATGACTAAAGCTTGCCGCAAAACTTCCAAAGCTTTGGGCTGCGAACCCATTTCGGCGTAAACTTCCCCCATATTATTGAGGGTTTCTCCGATTCCCGGTTTGTCGGCTAGTTGCTTGCGAATTGCCAAAACTTGCTCAAAAGTCTGGATTGCTTCTCGAAACAAACCCTCGCGGTGCTGTTTTACTCCTGTTTCAAAGAGTTTGTCTGCTTGCGTTTTAGGGTCTGTTGCTTGGGCGCGATCGCTCGCTTGGGGGCGCCTCGCATTTATAATTGGGGCATAAGCCCGAGCGTCTGAAATTGCCAGCAAGCTGAGTGCGGGCGATAAGACAATACTTATAGCTGCGAGATAGCTGAAGTGGTAAGAGCGGCAGTGCACCGATCGAGTCCTCCAATAGCCAAGTGATAACTATTAAGATAGAGCTTTTTGGGGTGTTCCTGCCGAATTTTTTCTCAATCCCTAGGTTCTGACTGGGTTTTTGTCTTGCCAGACTGTCAGAATCAGCGGCATATTGTTGAGAGCGGATATGACAGCAAAGTTTTTGCTAGGTGGAAGCGATGCTTTTTCCTGGCTTTGCAAGATGATGTCCTGTTGGTCAAGCGTGATCCAAGCAGTTCCTGACAAAACTTGAAGTTCTCGATGAGTTTGAGGCAATCTGTATACCTCGTTTTCCATTAGAATAATGCGATCCTCTTCGAGGGCTCCGCTAACGGGCGCTGCACATTCGGAATATCTTTGAAGCATAGCATCTCCTACTTGGTAATTGGGAATTGGTAATTGGGAATTGCTAATTGAGAATTGCTAATCGAGGACTGTATTTCACTTGATTTCCCCACAACCGACAATCGACTATTGGCAGTAACGCCGATCGAGCCAAGCGCGCATTTCACCATCACTTGCCGCGTCGATCGAGCGACCTGTAGCCCGATCGCAACCGTGCCACCAAGTGTTACCATCGTTATCTGAGGTCTGCCAAATTCTGACTTCGTTCTCGCCAGCGGCTGCTGCCAGCAAACCTTGCCAAATTTGATTCACAGCCCAAAAGAGCGAGTTCCCTTTCTGTTTTTCGGAAGGTTTTGCTCGATCGGCAATCGAAAAAGCTTTCATTTTTGGGGTATCGATCTGATTTTTGCAAGTAGACATAGCCAACACCTTTTAGTTATAAATACTCCAAAAATTGCACCAGTAAAATTACAAATAATAGCTGGAAAATGCCATGTTTTCATCGCAAATACAGCACAATATTGTTGTCGTGCAATTTTTGTTAAAGTCTATCTGTTACCTGATAAATTAACTTTAACTCTGCGACCATTGACAATCAAAGCATTGCTTGCATAGGTTGTATGAATAAAATCGATAGATCGAAGCCCTTGTGACAATTTGGGTACTACTGGCACAAACGTTATGAACGAAATCAATACGCGGCGGATGAAACTCTCTCAAATTCAGGCTTTTATAGCTGTAGCAGACTGTGAAAACTTTAGCGAGGCGGCTTTGCAATTGGAACTGTCACAATCAGCAGTCAGCCACGCCATCGCCTCTTTAGAAACAGAATTGGGAGTGCAACTGTTCCACCGGGGGCGACACGGTGCTCAACTGACGCCGGTGGGGGAAAGGGTGCTGCTTCACGGGCGTCAAATAGCCTGCGCCTTAGAAATGATGGTCAAAGAAGCGGATTTAGAAAAAGGTTTGCAGGGAGGCCAGGTACGGATAGTTACTTTTCGGAGTGTCGCAACTCATATCCTACCGGGTATAATTGCTAAATTTTGCAGTTGCTTTCCCAAAATTGCGGTCAGCATTACCGAAGTTTATTATACTCAAGCTGTGGAAGAAGCTTTGCGATCGGGCAAAGCAGACATCGGCTTTGTCTCTCTTCCCATCTCCGATGAATTTGAAACTAGAGAAATTTTGCGGGATAAATATGTTGTGTTGCTGCCGCCGAATGGACAATGTAAAAGTGCTAAGATTACCTGGGAAGAATTGGCCGCTTATCCGTTGATTTTGCAGCCGGCAGAAAATGCTTGTTCGATACCGCTTCGCAAATATTTGACAACTTCGGGGTTTCCCTTAAATATCGCTTACGAACTCAGCGAAGATTCAACTATTGTCAGTATGGTGATGCAAGGTTTGGGTGCAGCAATTCTGCCCCGTTTGGCTGCGGAACCGATACCTGCTAAGGTGAAAATTTGCAGTTTTCCGGCGGATTTTGAGAGGGTAATTGGGGTGGCTGTTTTGAGGGATGCGCTGTTAGTTCCGGCCGTGTTTGCGTTTTTGGATGTAGTGACAAGTGCGGCAGAGGTTGATAATGAGGGCGAGTTTGCGATTAATCCTTCATGAGAAACCTAAGTCAGTTGTTATTGGTTATATCGTTTCCGGTTGCAGCGGAATCATATAGAGGACACGGCAGTGCCGTGTCCCTACCGCGATTAATTGTAGGGACACGGCAGTGCCGTGTCCCTACACTTCATAAACCTGAAATAGGCTGTATCAGCTTCGGAACACAGATGAACGCGGATGGTATTTTATCTGCGTTCATCTGCGATAAAAAAAAATCGCATAACCAATAGTGCGATCGCTTATTTAGTGCTAATGCGCTTAGCTACAAGACTAGAACTGTCGCCTTGGTGGAATTTGATTCGACCGTCTACCGAGTTTTTATCCTTTAATTTGAGCCAACCGCTACCAGATGCAGGATCGTTCTCGTCATTACCGTCCCATGTAAATTCAAATCGCTGATCCTTTCCATCTTTTACGACTTCGCCGTCAATTTGACCTGATACTAAACCGAATTGAAATTCTCCTGAACCTGTTTGATCGATCTCGATATAGGCTTCAACTTCCATGTCCAAGTAATCACTATCCCACATTGCCATCTCCGCGATCCGCCATTTACCGCTATATTGCATTTCTCTCATCCTCCACTTGTATTAACGGAACAAAACCAATATAGTCGAAACAGTTACGCTCAAGCAGTACGCAAACGCTCAATGTCTTTAATCGGCGGCGCACCAAACATACGAGAGTATTCGCGGCTGAACTGTGAGGGGCTTTCATAACCCACCTGATAGGCAGCATTTGCCGCATCGGAGTTTTCGGCAAGCATCAGGCGACGTGCTTCTAATAGTCTTAATTGCTTTTGATATTGAAGTGGACTCATCGATGTAACTCCCTTGAAATGGTGATGGAAAGATGAAGGAGACATATTGGCTTGTCCTGCCAAATCCTCAACCCGCATCGGTTTTGCAAAATCAGTTTTAATCAGTTTGAGTACCTCGGCTATGCGCTGCATATTGCTGCCAGATGTGGCGATTTGGCGGACAGCTTCGCCTTGTTCACCTATTAAAAGACGATAATAGATTTCGCGGATAATCATCGGTGCGAGGATAGGGATATCCTGGGGCGTATCCAAAAGGCGTGTCAATCTGAGGGCGCAATCGAGCAACGGCGCATCGGCATTGCTGACGAATAAGCCTCTGACAGAGTTTTCTTTCTTGCTCGCACTTGGCTTGGTTTGGGCAGTGATAATATCGCAGAGTTGGCGTGGGTCTAAATTCAGCTTGAATCCTAAATACGGTTTGTCTGGAGTGGCCTCTACAACAAATCCACTCAGAGGTAAATCAACTGAGATCGCAAGACATTGAGCCTCACCATAACGATAAGTTTCATCACCCAGCAACGCTTCTTTTTTGCCCTGAACGACGATGCAGAAAATAGGTTGATAGACACCGTACAGTGCGGCGGGAACAGAAGATTCTCGCGTAAATTCCAGCTTATCTATAGCTGTTTTATGAAAACCGTTCCCCTTGCCGTCGGTGTGCCTGGTTACTAATGCCGCCAATTCTTTACACTGATTTGCGATCGCATTTTGGTTTATTACTTGGTTGAGCATTTCAATCGCCATGCTAGTTTTTTGATTGATTTAACCATTTCCTTTTGCTCATCATAGAGCATCTTGAGTCATTCCTAAAATAGGGCTTTGGAGGATTAGGCAATAAATTGCGAGGTCTGTGTATTCAAAACCCTTGCTTTTACTCATAGGATGAACACATCTGAATAAAACAGTAAAAGGATAAGGCAATGACCCAAGACAAGACAAAAATCGCATTGGTAACAGGGGCGAGCCGAGGACTTGGCAAAAATACCGCTTTGACCCTTGCCCGAAAAGGAGTAGATGTCATCGTGACTTATCACAACAGCGATGAGGATGCCAAAAATGTCGTATCTGCGATCGAAGAAATTGGGGCTAAAGCCGTTGCACTGCAACTGGATACTTCAAACACGAAAACCTTTGACGGTTTTGTGGAACAAGTCAAGCAGTCACTCAAAGATAACTGGCAGACAGAGCATTTTGATTTCCTCGTTAATAATGCTGGTATTGGAGTTCATGCGTCTTTTGCTGATACCACCGAAGATGATTTCGATCGCTTGATGAATATTCATGTAAAGGGCGTTTTTTTCCTCACGCAGAAACTTCTTCCTTTAATCAATGATGGAGGACGGATAGTCAATATTTCCTCTGGGCTTGCCCGTTTTGCTTTACCGGGCTATGCAGCTTATGCAAGCATGAAGGGAGCGATCGAAGTTTTGACCCGATACATGGCGAAAGAACTGGGACACAGACAGATTGCTGTGAATGTGGTGGCTCCAGGCGCAATTGAAACGGATTTTAATGGCGGTGCGGTGCGTGACAATCCTGAGATTAACAGCTTTATCGCTTCGCAAACTGCCTTGGGCCGCGTCGGTCTTCCTGATGATATCGGCGGTGCGATCGCGGCTTTGCTATCCGAAGAAAACAGATGGGTGAATGCACAGAGAATCGAAGTCTCTGGCGGTCAGTTTATTTAATTCAAGTCAACCTCAATAGCAGGAAAAATAACCATGTTGAACGTAGAAAATAAAGTTATTGCGATCACTGGAGCCAGTAGCGGAATCGGTGAAGCCACCGCTAAGTTGCTGTCCAAAAAAGGCGCAAAAGTTGTTTTAGGCGCACGTCGCACCGATCGCCTAGAAGCGATCGCCAAGGACATTCGTGCGGAGGGTGGAACAGTCGAATACCAGGCTCTTGATGTGACGCAGCGCAGTCAAATGGAGGATCTCGTTCAATTTACCCAAAGTAAGTTCGATCGCGTTGATGTCCTGATTAACAATGCTGGCATCATGCCCTTATCTGCACTCGAACAACTGAAAGTTGAGGAATGGGATCGCATGATTGATGTCAATATCAAAGGTGTTTTGTACGGCATCGCGGCGGCACTTCCTGTCATGAAAGCACAAAAATCTGGTCAGATTATTAATATTTCCTCGATCGGCGGACACGCGGTTTCTCCTACTGCTGCTGTTTACTGTGCTACTAAATTCGCCGTTAGAGCAATCTCAGAAGGATTGAGACAAGAAGTTGGGGGCGACATTCGGGTGACGGTGATTTCTCCTGGAGTAACGGAGTCTGAGTTAGCCGAGAGCATTACTGATGAAACTGCAATATTGGGAATGCAAGAATTCCGCAAAATAGCTATTCCTGCTGCTGCGATCGCGCGATCGATTGTATTTGCGATCGAACAACCTGACGATGTTGATGTTAGCGAAATTATTGTCAGACCAACAGCAAGCCCTTACTAACGAAACAGGAAACTTCTCTCTCGAACATACGGTGTGATGAAGCTCGTAATCTGGCGACCGCCAATGCCCAATTCGCTAGTTAGATTGCGCCATCTCTCTCACCCAGTTGCGTAAATTCACCTCTGCTTCTACCTCATCTAGCTGCGCTGCTGCCAAAAATTCGTACAGCTTGGACTTCGGAAGTATCGGAAAAGTGGGGCTAACCGATACTTCCAAATACTCATCGTTCTCTAGCTTATAAATTCGCCATTCTCTACCATTGTACCGCCAAAACTCCGGTACTCCCATACTGGCATAGAGAGCTGGCTTATCAATATCAGTATGGGTGATATCTACTTCTACGACTAAATCGGGTGGCGGATCTGTGGCTAAATCTACTGTACGACCGGCGACGAGGGGCTGATTTTGGATGTAATAGGCATTATCTGGTTCTGCGCCGCGCTCTAAGTCCGATCGATCCAGGGTTGTCGAACCCATTGTTTTAATCTTCAAACCTAGTTCTTTCACTAAAATCCGAATCAAAAACTCGATTAAGCGTGCCGAAAATTCGTGTTCTTCTAAAGGCATGGTAATTTCTAAAGTCCCTCGATCGAATATTAATGTGGCCGCTCGTTTATCGCCCAAAATCTTGAGCAGTTGTTGATAACCTTGCCAAGTAATATTTCTAAACACCACCCGCTTTTCGCCTATGAGTAACGGTGGTGCGATCGGCGCAACAGAAATCATATGTTTATTTCCAGCTATGATATTTCTAAGATAACATAAGGAACAAGCAAGATGCGTGTTCCACAACTAACAAATTATTGATTGTGGAAGGCAGCATCCCATTTTTGCTTTCATATCATGGACGGTTACATCAGAATAATATATTTGGATGATATAGCGTGCGAGCGTCTCGCTCGCGGCTAGATCGTTCGCTATGGACGCTCGCACTCCTAAAAAACGCTTTTTACCAAATTGGGATGCTCCCTTGTGGAACGGGCATCTTGCCGTTCTCAAAAATAGTCAACAAATTCTATTTACTCCGATCTGTTCTTTGCCGCAAAATAAATTCAGCTAGTGCTAAATCAACGGGCGTTGTGACTTTCAAATTCGTCTCTTCTCCCTCCACAATTTGCACTGGCAAACCGCATTTTTCAAACAAAGCTGCATCGTCTGTAACTTCCCAACCTTTCTGTCGCCCTGCTTCGTGACACTGCTTTAACAATTTCACTTCAAATCCTTGGGGAGTCTGGGCAGCCCACAAATTGCTTCTGTCTGGGGTGTCTCGCACGATCCGACGCTCATCTACGACCTTAATCGTATCCTTGACCGGGACGGCGACAATCAAGCCCGGACAGCTCAAGAGGGCCTCTGCTGATCGATCGAACAATTCAGCAGTTGCCAAACACCTGGCGCCGTCGTGAATCAACACTCGATCGGCATTTGGTGGCAAAGCCTGCAAACCGTTGTAAACTGACTCTTGGCGGGTGGCGCCTCCTTGAATCAGTTCCACGGGCTTAACCAAAGATAAATCGCTCAGAATTGCTTTAAAATCAGGAAAATCGTCTGGCTGGCCCATGATGCCAATCCAGCTAATGTGCTGCGAAGCTTCAGCAGCAGCCAAAGTCCAACTCAGCAAAGGTTTAGAGAGCAAAGTCAGCAGCAGTTTGTTGCGCTGACTCCCCATCCGTCGCCCCGAACCTGCGGCAGGAATTAATAAGTGCATTTACTAACCGTTTTTAACCCAACTAGATATATATAATAAGAGCGTCCTGTACTTTTGAGTCAGTTGTTTAGCTGTCAGCCAGTAGCTTTTAAGGTCTAGAAATACTATAAGCTGATAGTTGAGAGCCGATCTCTGAGAGCTACCTCGATCAATAATAGCCCGATCGTTTATGATGCGAATACTAGCACTTGTCCCTGGCGGGATTGGCGACCAAATTTTATTTTTCCCCACTCTTGATGACCTCAAGCAGTCTTATCCCGACGCGCAAATTGATGTCATCGTGGAACCGAGGGCGAAGGGTGCTTACCGAGTCTGCAAATCCGTCAAAGAAGTTTTGACGTACAATTTCAAAGACCGCAACGCTATGGCAGATTGGGGCAATTTACTGGGTGTAATTCGCGATCGCGAATACGAAGCAGTTATTTCCCTAGGCCAGCGGTGGACTGTAGGGCTGCTGCTGTGGCTGACCGGCATTCCGCAGAGAGTTGGCTATTCGGGAACCAACGGCGCTCGATTTCTCACTGCTGCTGTACCGCTGAAAACTGAACAGTACGCCGCTTCAATGTACCACGATTTGCTGCAAGGATTTAACATTACAAATCCTTGTCCGCCGATCGCAATTAATGTACCAAAACAGGACATTCAGTGGGCGGAAGCCGAACAGCAGCGGTTGGGCGTAAAAGAAAGCGGCTACATTTTGATTCACGGCGGTTCGAGTCAATTAGCTTTGTCTAAAGGTATTGACAAAATTTACCCTACAGACAACTGGAAGCAAATCATCGAAGATTGTCAGCAGCGGCAGCCGAATTTGCCCGTTGTTGTTGTGAAAGGCCCCGAAGATGCAGACTTCGTAACAAAGTTAGTCGAGTTATGTCCAAATGTAAAAGTTATCTCGCCGGATGATGTCGGCAAGTTGGCGGCGACTATTGCTGCTGCTAATTTGATGATATGTACTGACAGTGCGCCGATGCACTTAGCTGTGGCGGTTCAAACTTATACAATAGCTTTGTTCGGCCCGACTGAACCGGCGAAATTGTTGCCAAAGAGCGATCGATTTTTGGGCATTAAATCTCCTACTGGCAAAATGGCAGACATCTCTCCTCAAGAGGTTTTAAAGAAGGTTTGGGGCGGCTAAAAACTAGGATATCTTCGGTAGGGAAACGGCATTGCCGTGTCCCTACAATTAATCGGAGGATGGTTGAATTTATCATGGAGTGCGATCGATCATTTTGGGGTAGGGAAACGGCATTGCCGTCTCCTCCTATTTTGGGGGTAGGGAAACGGCATTGCCGTGTCCTCCGTCGCCTAGATTTAGCTCGTTTTTCGTCGATCGCTCTCCTGCTGCAATACCTTCTTCTTTTCCTTAGATTGAGCATACTCAATTCTGCTAAAACCTATCAAGGCCTTGGCAGAAGCAGTGAATTCATCCACTGAGATTTTATGAGAATATAGAAGTCCTACACCTACCATGAGAATCACGGCTGGCAAGGATCTGACGGCACGGTTAATATTGTGGTTCATAACGATTTGCTCTTCTAAATAGTGTTTCTATAACTAGAATACTGGAGCAAAAAGGGAGACTCAAGGGCAGATAGGGCGAGTTTTAATTTGTGTTCTGCCCTAAAATTTAGGGCAGATAGGGCAGGAGATTAAAACCTATCTGCCCTTGTCAGAAACAAGTAATTAAATTAGGATTTACGCATGGGTTCCAGAAACCAGGTTTTTCCGAAATACTTCGTTGTAACTCGTAGATTCGGGGAAAAACCCGGTTTCTAAGCCTCGGAGTGCGTAATAAATATAGAATGTAAGTGCGATCTAACTGTCCAACTGTCGAATTATCGAATTAACTAAAAAGCTAACAACCATACCTAAAAACCTACTATGCGCCCATCCGATAAAGTTCAATCAAGTGCAACTGGAAAAATTAGGCTCAAAGAATCATACCTAAAAGCTGGATTGACAATAGCAAAACTAGCAGAAACAGCTAATGTTTCCCAGGATACAATAAAGCGCTTACTCGGTACAAGAGAATGTCCTAATGGTGTAGAAAGATGGTCAGTCACCAACATAGCTAAAGTATTAAACATAGAACCAACAGACATAGTTGACCCCAAAGATTGGTATGGCGAAATTTCGCTGCCACCAGAGTTTGAATCGCTGATAGCAGAAAAAATTAAAATCTTTTGTGGCCGCCAATTTGTTTTTGATAATTTTCAGCAATTTATCACCAAAAATCCTCACGGTTATTTTACAATTATCGGGGATGCGGGAATGGGCAAAAGTTCGATCGTTGCCAAATACGTCTCCGAACATAAATCTCCCTGCTATTTCAACATTCTCGTCGAACGCCGCAACAGACCCGAATTGTTTTTGAAGAGCATTCGCCAGCAATTAATTGACCGCTATCAATTGCCAAATTCAGAAGATGCCGATTTACCAACTTTACTGGCAAACGTGGCGGGAAAACTCACTTTTGGCGAACGTTTAGTAATTGCGATTGATGCACTGGATGAAGTCGAACAAGAGGCGGGAGAAAATCTTTTACATTTACCGACTACTCTGCCAGATGGGGTTTATTTCTTGCTGACGAGGCGACCCTATAGCCTCGGCAGAAAGCGGCTGTCTGTATCTCCCGGAGTTCCGGTCAAAGAATTAGATTTGAGAGATGACCAGTATGTCAATTTTAATCAAGATGATATCAAAGAGTATATTCTATTTGTTATAAATGCCGATTATGACTATAAGGATGGACTGAGAAAGTGGATTCAAGAGCGGGGCATTCTCGATACAACTTTTGTCGAGCAAATGGCAGACAAAAGCGAAAATAATTTTATGTATTTGCGCTATGTTTTGCCAGCAATTGCTAAGGGCGATTACAATGACTTGAGTTTAAAGCAATTGCCCGACGGGCTGCAAGAGTATTATCAAAACCACTGGGTGCGGATGGGGCTGGAAGCTAAGCCTGGGCAATTGATGGAGATTGTCTTGTATATTTTGTTAGAGATTGGCACGTCGATTCCCTGCGAGATGATTGCTGAAATTGCCGAGGAAGATGTATGTGATGTGGACAAGGTTTTAGAAGATGACTGGATTGAGTATTTGAAAAAGCAGAATTTAGAGGGAGACATCTGCTACAGCATCTATCATGCTAGTTTCTTTGACTTTCTGAAAGCAAAACGGGAGATGGATTCAAAGCGGAAGCTCTTTCGGGAAGTAAATCAACGGATTGCTGAGAACTTAGAAAAGTTAGAAAAGAGGATGGCGTGAAATGGGAGAATTTGCTGACAAGTTCGCGGGCGAAAAACTTTACCGTCAACGTGCTTATCTGGGCAGCTTACTGCCAAGTTATATCAAGTCTGGAAATTTAGGAAAGTATTATGAAAAGCTGGCAGATTTTAACTTCCTGATGGCAAAAATTCAGCATCCTGAGTTTGGACTGCAGGCACTGATTGATGATTTCAATTTGGTTGACGATTCAGAAGCATTAAGTCACCCAGAGTACAACTCAGAAAAAGTTAAAGCCCTGAACTTGATTCAAGCGGTACTGTGGATTTCAGCCGATATTTTGACTCTAGATAAGACGCAACTCGCAGAGCAATTGTTAGGGCGCTTGCTGCACTTTAACATTCCGGCAATTCAGGGAATGGCAGAGGTAGCTAAGCAGTGGAAAGCAGCACCTTGGTTGCGTCCTTTGACATCTTGTTTAACTCCCCCTGGTCGGGGACTGCTGCGCACTCTCAAAGGTTACAGCAGTTCGGTCAATGCAGTAGCCGTCACTGCAGATGGCAAGCGGGTGATTTCTGGTTCAGATGACAAAACCATCAAAGTCTGGGATTTAACAACTGGAAAGGAACTGTTTACTCTCAAAGGTCACAGCAGTTCGGTAAATGCAGTAGCCGTCACTGCTGATGGCAAGCGGGCGATTTCTGGTTCAATTGACACAACCCTCAAAGTTTGGGATTTAACAACTGGAAAGGAAGAGTTTACTCTCAATGGTCACAGCAGTTCGGTATATGCAGTAGCCGTCACTGCTGATGGCAAGCGGGCGATTTCTGGTTCATACGATAAAACCATCAAAGTCTGGGATTTAACAACTGGAAAGGAAGAGTTTACTCTCAAAGGTCACACCAGTGCGGTAAATGCAGTAGCCGTCACTGCTGATGGCAAGCGGGTGATTTCTGGTTCAATTGACACAACCCTCAAAGTTTGGAGTTTAACAAATGGAAAAGAACAGTTTACTCTCAAAGGTCACACCAGTTCGGTATATGCAGTAGCCGTCACTGCAGATGGCAAGCGGGCGATTTCTGGTTCAAGAGACACAACCCTCAAAGTCTGGGATTTAACAACTGGAAAGGAAGAGTTTACTCTCAATGGTCACAGCAGTTCGGTATATGCAGTAGCCGTCACTGCAGATGGCAAGCGGGCGATTTCTGGTTCATATGACAATACCCTCAAAGTCTGGGATTTAACAACTCGCAAGGAACAGTTTACTCTCAATGGTCACACAGACTGGGTATATGCAGTAGCCGTCACTGCCGATGGCAAGCGGGCGATTTCTGGTTCATATGACAATACCCTCAAAGTCTGGGATTTAACAACTCGCAAGGAACAGTTTACTCTCAAAGGTCACAGCAGTTCGGTATATGCAGTAGCCGTCACCGCAGATGGCAAGCGGGCGATTTCTGGTTCAAGAGACAAAACCCTCAAAGTCTGGGATTTAACAACTGGAAAGGAACTGTTTACTCTCAAAGGTCACAGCAGTTCGGTAAATGCAGTAGCCGTCACTGCTGATGGCAAGCGGGCGATTTCTGGTTCAGATGACAATACCCTCAAAGTCTGGGATTTAACAACTCGAAAGGAACAGTTTACTCTCAATGATCACAGCAGTTCGGTAAATGCAGTAGCCGTCACTGCTGATGGCAAGCGGGTGATTTCTGGTTCATACGATAAAACCCTCAAAGTCTGGGATTTAACAACTGGAAAGGAACTGTTTACTCTTAATGGTCACACCAGTTTGGTAAATGCAGTAGCCCTCACTGCTGAGGGCAAGCGGGCGATTTCTGGTTCAATTGACAATACCCTGAAAGTCTGGGATTTAACAACTCGAAAGCAACAGTTTACTCTCAAAGGTCACACCAGTTATATAAATGCAGTAGCCGTCACTGCTGATGGCAAGCGGGCGATTTCTGGTTCACATGATAAAACCCTCAAAGTCTGGGATTTAACAACTCGAAAGCAACAGTTTACTCTCAATGGTCACACCAGTTCGGTAAATGCAGTAGCCATCACCCCCGACGGCAAACGGGCGATTTCTGGTTCTTGGGACAACACCGTTAAAGTCTGGGATTTGTCGAGTGGAAATATCCTTGCTAGTTTCACGGGTGAAAGTTCGATCGCCTGTTGCGCGATCGCCCCCGATGGAGTCACAATTGTAGCAGGTGATCGATCGGGCCAAGTATATTTCCTGCGGCTAGAAGGGGTGGAGGAACTAACATGAATTCCTCACCTCTGCCAACTCCCATCTCTACCGATTCTTACCCAAAAGAATTTCAGCAACTCCTGCGAGAAAAAACCGAGAATTTTACAGGCCGCAACTTTGTTTTTTCTGCGATTTCCGACTTTCTGAACTCCCACAGCCGCGGTTATTTCACAATAGTCGGCACTCCCGGCTGCGGCAAAAGTTCCATCCTCGCCCAATATGTCACCGCCCATCCTCGCAGTATCTATTACAACGCTGGAGTCGATCGCAAAAATCGACCTGAAGATTTTCTCGCTTCAGTCTGCACTCAACTGATTGACAAATACCTTGCCGCCAATGGGGAAACATCGGAAATTGTCAAGCTCAAATCGCAAATTCAAAATCTTGAATCCGATGATGGGAGTTGGTTTCTGTCTTTGTTGCTTCAGCAAATTAGCGATAAATTAACTGACAACCAAAAGTTGATAATAGTCATTGATTCTGTAGACGCGATCGCCCGCACCAGTCAGCCTCCGAGCTCAAATCTGTTTTATCTGCCGAGATATTTGGGCGATCGCACTTATTTTATCCTCGCCCGCCGCCCGTTTTTGAGAGAGAAATCCGGTTTGTTAATTGAAACCCCCTCTCAAACCCTCGATTTAAGAGATTATCCCGCCCAAAATCGGGAAGATGTCCTTAACTACATTCAGCAATACCTATCAACCGCACCGGATTTAACTCAACCCGAATTCTGCCAACAACTCGCCACAGTCAGCGAAAACAATTTCATGTATCTGAGTCAGATGTTACCTGCCATTAACGAGAATTCACACCCCGATGCTAATCTGGGGGAGTCCTCACTTGTCTCTGAACTTCCTCCCGGTTTAGCAGCGTATTATCAAAACCACTGGCTGCGGATGAGAGGTGATGCTTTATCGGCGATCGACTTGTCTGTGCTGAATGTTTTGGTAAAATCCCCAACAGGTTTGTCTGTAAGTGCGATCGCCAATATAATTGATGAGGATGAATACGATGTTGAAAAAGCGTTAGACAACTGGATAGAGTTCTTAAATAAACAAGAAATTGGAGGAGAAATTTGCTATAGTTTGTATCATGATAGTTTCCGCGAATGGCTGGGAAAACAATCTATTTTAGAATGAGAAGGACACGGCAGAGGAAGATGACACGGCAGTACCCATTGGTGTCAACTTAACGTTAAACCGATACTCCGACAGGGGTTTCAACCCCTGCCTCAAAGCTAAAGTCCTCTTGCATAGGACTAATGAGTTATTCAGTCCTCTTTGAGAGGACTTTAGCTATTAGACAGGGAATTCATTCCCTGGCGGACTGCCGGGTAGGCGGGAGGACTAGCGGACGAAAAGCTTAATTTGACAGCAATAGGCATTGCCGTATCCTGAATGTGGGTAATATCAATTCCGATGCCACCGAGTTTTATATTATATCAAAAACAATACAACCATGAAACGAGCAGTATTTCTTGACAGAGATGGCGTTCTCAATATCGAAGCCGGTTACATTCACAAAGTAGAAGATTTGCATTTAATCCCCGGAGTCGCCCAAGCTGTACGCAAATTAAATGACCAACAAATATTTTGCTGTTTGGTTTCCAATCAATCCGGCCCAGCGAGGGATTATTATCCCGTCAGCCACGTAGAAGCTTTGCACAAACGCCTGTGTCAGTTATTAGAAAATGAAGCAGGAGCCAAGTTAGATGCTCTTTATTATTGTCCTTATTTAAGCGCAGCCGAAGGCGGAAAAAACCCAGAATTTACGCGGTATACGACTTGGCGAAAACCAAATACGGGGATGTTGGTAGCGGCGGCTTGGGAACACGATTTGGATTTGCGGAATAGTTTTATGGTGGGGGATAAAGCGACTGATGTTGATATGGCTCACAATGCCGGCTGTACTGGCATTTTGGTGCAGACTGGTTACGGAGAAAGCGTGTTGAGCGGTGAGTATCAGCATCATACTAAACCGGATTTTATTGCAGCAAATTTAGCGACGGCGGTTGAGTGGATTTTGCAACACTTTGATTAGTGGCATCGGAATTGATATTAGCCAAAGTCAGGACACGGCAGTGCCGTGTCCCTACAATTAATCGGGCGATGGTTGCATCTCTCATCAAGGGATCATGATTATTTTGGGGTAGGGAAACGGCATTGCCGTGTCCTCCGTTGCCTGCATTTAAGTTTTCGACAATTGAGTCTTAGAGGAAAGGGCAAGGTAAGGAAGCGCGACTGTGAAGGTTGTACCAACGCCGATTTTGCTTTCGCAGGCGATCGCACCTCCTTGCAATTCCACAGCTTTTTTAACAATTGTTAATCCCAAACCGTTACCTTTAATCTTCCCAGTATTCTTGCAGCGGTAGAACATTTCAAATATTTTCCCTAATTCGGTTTCTGGGATGCCGATACCTTCGTCTCGGATACGCATAATTAGTAAAGGAGAGTTACTATTTATAAATTGGGAATTGCCAAACCAACAGTGAGGAGATAAGCATAGAATAGCTTCTTTGTCTCCCTCGCCTGCTTGACGGTATTCCAATTCCAAGGTGACTTGCCCGCCGTTGGGGGAATATTTGATGGCATTGACGATTAAGTTAGAAATAATGCCGTGCAGCAATTGTTGATCTAACATCGCGCTGGTAACATCTGAGGGGATTAATGTTAGTTTGTGCTTGGCTTCATTTCCTAACTGCAATTGAGCGAGCAATTCTTGACCAAATTCGACTAAATTTATCGGTAATGGATTGCATTTGAGTTGGCCTGATTCTGCTCTACCCATGAACAGCATATCGTCAATTAGCTGGTTCATCTTTTGGGTAGCTGAGTGCACCAGCCGCAGGGTTCTAACTTGGGATTCGTCACTGCTGCGAGTTCGATCGAGCTCTAGGAGTTCTGCAGAGATTAAAATCGCGTTGAGCGGGTTCCGCAATTCGTGAGCGGCCATTGAAATATAATGGTTTTGGCGGTGCGATTTTTCTTCCACCGACTCTCTGGCTGCTTCGGAAGTTTTGAGAGATTCTCGCATCTTGGTTTCGATTTCGTGTCTGTGCATGGCAATCTCGATCGCCACCCGCAAATCATTTTGTTGAAATGGTTTGATAATATAACCGAACGGATCTGTAAGTTTCGCTCTTTGCAGCGTTCGATCGTCGGCATAAGCTGTTAAAAATACTGTCGGCACATTCATATTGGTTCGGATTTTTTCTGCCGCTGTTACCCCGTCCATGTCACCTTTAAGCACGATGTCCATCAAGACTAAATCTGGTGGGTTTTCTCTAGCTTTTTGAATTGCTTCTTCTCCTGAAGAAACTGTAGCTGTTACTGCATATCCCAGTTTTTTTAATCGACCTGCTATGTCTTGCGCTACAATAACTTCGTCTTCTACAACCAAAATTTTTATAGGGTTCATTTTTTTTTAAATGCGCTGCCGATAATTTAACTGTTTAAAAACTAGATTGTAGCAGATCCCACACTTACTGTCAATGGCAATAGTCCCATCTAATTGATAGACCAACATTTTAACTAATTGCAATCCTAATGTCTCAGTATTTTCCACGTCAAAATCACCCGGAAATCCGCGACCGTTATCTTGAATAGTTAAGTGAAATTGCTGATTACTGCCTTCAAAAAAATTAATACTAATTTCCCCTCCTAAGCTAGGGGTAAAGGCATATTTCAACGAATTAGAAACCAGTTCGTTAATAATTAACCCGCAAGGAATCGCTGTTTCTATGTTTAAACAAATGGGGTCAACGTTGAGATTGAATTGGATCGCAGTGTTGCCGCACCCAAAAGATTGATACAAATTAGCAACTAAGTTTTCGACGTAGGGGGGAAGGTCGATCCGATCGAGATGTTCGGATTGATATAGTTGCTCGTGAATCAAAGCCATTGAATGGATTCGGGTCTGGCTTTCTTCAAATAAAGTTAGCATCGCTTCGTCTTCAATGTATTGAGCTTGAAGTTGCAGCAAGCTGGAAATTACCTGCATATTATTTTTGACTCGGTGGTGAATTTCTTTGAGCAATACTTCTTTTTCGCGGAGTGCTGCTTGGATGCGGGCCTCGGTCAATTTGCGATCGCTGATATCTTCGCCAATACCCGCGATGCGGTAAATTTTGCCCGCTTCGTCGTAAATAGAAAAAGCTCGATCGCACACCCAGCGCATTGTGCCGTCTGGCCGAAAAATCCGATATTCGGTACTGGTGGACTCGCCCTGCAACACTCGCCCCATTGCCTCTTCCAACAAATGTTTATCTTCTGGATGCACCCACTCCATCATTTTTAACGGCTCGGCATATAATTCTTCCAGGCTGCGCCCCCAGATGTTTTCGTAAGCTGGACTCAGATACAATAAATCGGTGAATTCAGCAGACATCAGCCAGAAGGAATCTTGGATATTTTCTGCTAGTTGGCGGAAGCGTTCTTCACTTTCACGAATGGTTTTTTCTGCCTGTTTGCTTTCACTTATATCTTCTGCAATGCCAACGATGCGGTAAACTTGATCGGCTTGATTTCTAATCGGAAAAGCCCGAGCGCGAATCCAGCGGATTTGGCCGTCCGGCCTGACAATTCGATATTCGATATCCTCTTCAGACTCAATTTGTTTAGTGAAGGTAGCAATAATGCGGTCGCGATCTTCTGGATGGAAGGACTCTGTAAAAAAGCGCTCGTAAGCATACAAATCAGCACAGCTTCTGCCCCAAATTTTTGCATAACCCGGACTGATATAAATAATTTCCTGGGGTTGAACGTTTAACATCCAAAACACGCTTTCAATGTTTTCTGCTAGCTGTCGGAACCTTTCTTCGCTCTCTTTCAGTGCTGCCTCAGCTTGTTTGCGATCGCTAATATCTTCTGTCACTACTACATTGTAAATTGCCCCGCTCAGCGGTTCTTGGATTAGCGATACTGTAATATTTACCCAAACTACAGTGCCGTCTTTACGCAGCAAGCGTTTTTCCATTTTAAAACTGTCAATTTCCCCGGCAAATAATTGCTTGTTTTGTTCTAAATCTGCATCTATATCTTCCGGGTAAGTAACGTCCATCCAAGTTCGCGACAGCAGTTCGCTCGCAGTATATCCCACTATCTCGCAGAATTTTTGATTGACTCGCAAATAGCGGCCTGTTTTGTCAGGGTGGGTAATGCCGACTGCCGCTTGTTCGACGGTTGCCCGAAAGCGTTCTTCGCTATCTCTGAGGGTCGCTTCTGCTTTTTTGCGATCGCTAATATCGCGCTGCACGCCAAAATATCCGACGATTCGGCCCTGGGAATCGTAAATGCAAATATAGTCGCCTTCCACCCAAATTAGAACCCCGTCAAACTTGCGATTGTCATTTTCGATGTGAATTCGGCCAGCATCAAAAAATTGCCTGATTATCTCTCTGCCGCCAGTCAAGTTGTGGGAGAAAAAAGAGTGAAGCGTCCGACCAATAAACTCTTCCCTAGTACCTCCGTATTGAGCGATCACAGCATCGTTTGCCTTCGTTACCCGCCCGTTAGCAAACACGTAATCCAAAACTTTTTCTTTGTCAACTGTATCGTCCCAGTGAATCGGTTCGTCCAGCATCATAAAGAAAAAGCCATCTAAAGATTGAGAGAAAAACAATTCTAGCTGTTCCTGGCTTTCCCGCAGAGCTTTTTCGGCGCGCCAGCGAGAGAGAATTTCTTCCTGCAATTGATTGTTCGCTGTTTTCAAGTCTTCAGTGCGCTTTTGATATTTAATTTCTAGCTGATTTTTGATTTCTTCCAGCGCTATTTCTGCCTGTTTTTTTTCGGTAATATCTTGAGTAACGACCATTCCTGCAAAAATTTCTTCCCTGTCGTTTTTGACGGGAGCAATTGTTGTTGAATAAACGCGACCGCCGTATTTATATTCAAAAGTATTCTCTTTTCCTGCCAAAGCCGCGCGATATGTAGTCTCAAAAAGTGGCAAATCTTCAGGTGGCGATACTTCCCACAATGTTTTACCTTCCAACAGTTCTTTGGACAAACCAACTACTGCCAACCCTTGGCCGTCAACCAGAGTATAGCGCAAATCGCGATCGAACAAAAACACCGAACCATTCGGATAATGTTTGATAAGAGTTCGGTACATTTCCTGGCTTTTTTCCAGAGATGCGATTAACCGAATGCGATCGTCCTCGGTGATATCAAATTCAGTTGCCGAACCCGAAAAGCCAGCATTCTCGACTGCTTTGAGTTGTGCTTCTAATTTCTGACACAATTCTCTCTGCTGCTGCAAATTCTCTTCGAGTTGCCGAATTTTTACTTTTTGCTCTGCTACTAATGCTTCGCAGGTTTCGAGAGGTCGATCGATCTTGGTAGGATCAATACACATAATTGCTCTTGGTTTTGCAGTTGCGGACTTGAGCTTTTTCAAGCCAATACTAACAAAGCTCAAGCCTTTACTGCCAACTTACAGCAGATTCCATTTATATGCGGTACACACAATCAAGTTGTAAGTAAGGTGCGTCGCCATCAACAATCTGCAAATTCCATTGAACCATAGAACAGATCCGCACCCTACATAAATCGTTTCCGGTTGCATCGGTATTGTTCAAACAGTCAACAGTCAACAGTCAACAATTATTTAGGAACTCCCGCCGTCAAGACTTCATGGCCCTCAAGTGTCACCAAAACATCATCTTCAATTCTCACGCCAATACCGCGCCATTTTTCAGGAACCTCCGGCTGTCCTTCAACGGGTTTAATATAAGGAGAAATATAAATCCCCGGTTCCACCGTCAGCACTTGTCCTGGCTGCAAAACTTGCGGATTTTCGCCGTACTGATAAACGCCGACATCGTGCACGTCCAATCCCAGCCAATGACCGGTGCGGTGCATATAAAATGGCTTGTATTTCTCTTCTTTAATTATCTCTTCAATGTCCCCCACCAAAAGTTTTAAATCCATTAAACCTTCCACCAAAACGCGCACTGCTGTTTCGTGAATTTTGCTGTAAGGATTTCCCGGATATACTTGACTAATTGCCTGCAATTGCGATCGCAAAACTAAGTCATAAATTATCTGTTGTTCGGCGGTGAATTTGCCGCTAACAGGAAACGTACGAGTAATATCGGCGTTGTAGTAGTCGCAAGCACAACCGGCATCGATTAGCAGCAAATCGTTTTCCTGGATTTGCCGGTTGTTTTCGATGTAGTGGAGGACGCAGGAATTGTAACCTGATGCAACAATTGAAGGGTAAGCGGGAGTGCAGCCATTTAAGCCAAAAGTATGTTCGATTTCTGCTTGAATTTCGTATTCGTACCTGCCAGGTTTGGCGAATTCTTGGGCGCGGTTGTGCGCTGCAACTGAGATATTAGCGGCTTTTCGCATTAATGCTAATTCAGTTTCGCTTTTCACCAGCCGCATCGGATGTAAAATGATGTTAGAATCTTCTATAGCAGTCGGGCCTGTGCCGCGTTTCGGGTAGGTTTTCATCAAGCCCTGCCAGTGATTGAGGACTGTTTGGTCGAAACTACGATCGCGCCCGAAGTGATAGTATATGCGATCGGCTTTTTCTAAATATTTCGGCAATTTTTCCGCCAGTTCGGCGATGGGGAAAGCTTCATCCGCGCCGTACAATTCCTTAGCGCCTTCAACTCCGGCGCGATAACCGTGCCAAGTTTCTTTTTCCAAGTCTTTTGGCTGGACAAACAAGACAAATTTGTGTTCTTCGTGGTGCGGCGCGAGCACTGCTACCGCCGCAGCTTCGTTGAAACCGGTTAAGTAGAAAAAATCGCTATCTTGTCGGTATGCGTATTCTACATCGTTGTGCATGACGGCTGCGGGGGCGCTGCGAAATATCGCCGTCCCGCTGCCAATTTTTGCCATTAACTGTTCGCGTCTTTGCCGGTATTCGGTGGGGTTTGTCATCCGATTTTAGATTTTAGATTTTAGATTTTAGATTGAGCCTGTGGAATCAGCAGTTATTATTATATTACTGTCCGGCGATCTGCAATTTGCAAGTATAGTCAACCAGCCGAGACAAAGAAGAGTTGCTGCGATCGACTAAAGTCCATCTCGGATCGAAATTCGACCAATTTTCGCCATCTTCGCTAACTCTGACGGTTCTAAACTCTCGCTGCTTGCAGTTGACTTCCATTTGCGCCAACAATTTTTCGTTACTAAACTGCTGAGTTCCTATAATAATTCGGACGGGATAAGAGGGAGCACCGGGAATATCGGATTTGCTTAATTCAACGCTGCTGGGGTCGAGGCAAACACCTGCAAAGCAGGTAAGTTTTTCAGCATTTGCACTCAAAGTTTGGCACCCCAAAAAAGTCAAAGTTGCGAGCGAAAAGATAGATAGCTTTTTAATTGTATATCTAGCACACCTAGTCAGCATCTGGGTTCATCTGGGTTGCTCTGCTGTTTAATATTAACATTTTGCTATTGAAATGGCTATTATACAAATACGCACCTATCCGCCCTCCGATCGCTCCGCCTAATTTCGTTGTATATCTTCAGGATGTTGTTCTATATCAAGCGGATTTGACGAGCAGAATTTTTTTGTTAAAATCCTATGGTATTTTGTGAGCGAGCGTTACTCTGGAGCGAGCGCTATCGATCGCAGAAGTAGTATTGTTTCTCAAACACAAAAAATGTCTCTTTATTTTTGAGTAAAAAATTTCCCAATCATTATAAACTTATGCCGATCTCTTACCCTATTCTGGATGATTTTCTTCCCGATTCTAAAATTAAGGAAGACTTGCTAACTATATTGTGGGAAAATGAATTAGATTGTGAAATAGAGTTAGAAATAGGAACAATTAAAGTCCCTCGTTCCACTGTCTTAGAAGTTATTTCCAAAAGTTGCAGACAGAACAATTACCCAATTGGTTTTGGAAATTATTATGCAGCTCAAGTTGCAATTGGAGGTGTAAAAAAATTGACGTGTGGTATCTTAGAGCCAGTTTATTGCTTTGCCACTCTCTTCTATAACTGGGAGCTAAATCTTATAACTACAGATGTTCACTCCGATATGCGGTAACAGCTTGGTGTAAATAACGCGCTACGAATGAGGTACACTGTTTCGAGTTTGAGTTATAACTTCAAAAATAAAACCCGATGAAAGTGGGTTTTATTTTTGAATCTTGCAGTGAACTGGGATCTTGCACCCTTCGAGTGGAACCCCAAAGAAATCGGGTTTCTGACCGATAAATAAGGGTTTTTATCCAGAGTTTTTGCCATAAACTCGGTTTCTGCCACAGGTGCAAGATATCAAATTGAACAGACTTTTTTTAGGTAAGTCTTGATTCAGGTTTTTTAAAGCTGAGGAACGTACTGTTCTTTTTCAGGAACAAAAGTGTATTCAGAGACAATTAAGCGCAACTCTTCGCCGTCGATGGTTTCTTTTTCGATCAACAAATCGACTAAGCGATCGATCACAGTGCGATTTTCCCGAATAATTCGGCGCGCGTCGTCGTAGCAGCGATCGACAATTTCCCGGACTTGTCCGTCAATCCGAGAGGCAATTTCTTCGGAATATTCCGATCGCGCTGTGTAGTCGCGGCCGAGGAAAATTTCGCTTTGCTGAGCTTCCAGGGCGATCGGGCCCAAGGTAGACATCCCGTAGCGAGTCACCATTTGCCGGGCCATGCCGCTTACTTGCTGCAAGTCGTTGCCGGCACCGGTGGTTACTTCGGCATCGCCGAAAACAACTTCTTCGGCTGCGCGGCCGCCCAAAGCACCGCTAATTCGGGCTAAGATTTGCGATCTTGAAATCAAACCTTGGTCTTCGCTGGGCATGAACCAAGTCAAGCCGCGGGCCTGTCCGCGAGGAACTAAGGTAACTTTTTGAACGGGATCGTGGGCTTGAATGATTGTACCGACGATCGCGTGGCCGATTTCGTGGTAAGCAATCAAGCGCTTGCTCTTGCTGTCCACCAAAGGAGTGCCTTCCATACCTGCTACCACGCGATCGACTGCATCGTCAACTTCGAGCATCGTAATCGCTTCTTTCCGGCGGCGGGCAGTTAAAATAGCAGCTTCGTTGAGCAAGTTAGCCAAATCAGCGCCCGTAAAACCAGGAGTGCGGCGGGCGATGGCGTCCAAAGAAATCTCCGCAGACAGCTTCTTGTTGCGCGCGTGAACTTCCAAAATTTCCAAGCGCCCTTTGATATCCGGCGTATCTACGCTAACTTGGCGGTCAAAACGTCCCGGACGCAGCAGCGCTGAGTCGAGCACGTCGGGGCGGTTCGTGGCAGCAATAATGATAATCCCAGTATTGCCCTCAAAACCGTCCATTTCGGTCAGCAACTGGTTCAGGGTTTGTTCCCGTTCGTCGTTACCGCCGCCGATACCTGCGCCGCGCTGGCGGCCGACTGCATCGATTTCGTCGATGAAGATGATGCAAGGAGCATTTTCTTTAGCTTTCTTGAACAAGTCGCGGACGCGGGAAGCGCCGACACCGACGAACATTTCGACAAATTCTGAACCGGAGATGCTGAAGAAAGGTACACCTGCTTCGCCTGCGATCGCTTTTGCCAGAAGGGTTTTGCCTGTTCCGGGAGGCCCCACTAGCAGCACGCCTTTGGGAATCTTCGCCCCGACTGCGGTGAAGCGTTCGGGTTTTTTGAGGAATGTGACGACTTCTTGAAGTTCTTCTTTGGCTTCCTCAACGCCTGCTACGTCGTCAAACAGTACGCCTGTTTTAGCTTCCATTTGAAAGCGAGCTTTGGACTTGCCAAAATTCATGGCTTGGCCCGGGCCGCCGGGAACGTTGCCGCCACCGCGCCGGAAGAGGAAAAACAGCCCTCCTACTAACAAGAGGGGAAATACTAGATTGCCTAAAAGTCCCCAGACAGCGCCGTCGTTGCGCAGGGGGTGAGTGTCGAAGCTGATTTTGGAGTCTCTGAGTCTAGAAACCAGTTCCGGGGCATTTGAGGGCAAGTCCACCCGCCACCGCTGTACGTGATTGTCCAGTTCTGGATCGACTGCTTCGACAATAGCCGTCCGACCTCCGTCGTAAAGGTCAACGCTGGTGACTCGATCGGCGTTTAAGTAATCTAAGAATCTACCGTAGCTCAGGCGGGTGCTGGCGGTGTTCTTGGTCATTTCTGCGGGGGATGGGGCAAAGGCCCCCTGCCACAAGAAAAAGCCGATGACTAAGGCGGGTAAAGTCCAAAGTAGTATAGTTTGCCAAGAAATTTTCATAAATGCGGGTGCCTTGAATTGGGGACAGATCGGGTAAGCTGGCGGTGTCGGCGGAGTGCGACAAAAGTTTACACTCAGAATCTTAACTAAATTTAACTTAACAATGTACTCTCAGGCAACAGGCCGTATTGCCGCAGGTATCGATCGAGAATACTCCTCGACCGAAACCCTCCAGGGTACAAGCCCCCGGATCGCGGCCCCTGTTGTCGCCTCTAAAATATAAAATCTAAAATCTAAAATCCATTAAGGGCGATCGTCCCGAATATAATGTTTGGTGCTGATTTCGATACCGATCTAGGTAGAGTTAGAAGAATCGCCGCAAAACCCACTGTCTTTAATCGTGGCAGTGTCAAGGGATAAGGCATGATAATGGTGAGGCTCAGTGAGGTAACACATTTCAATGACAACTAGACAGCTTGTTCCTAATTCGGCTATGCTGACGCAGCAGACTAAGATCGCTTCTCACAAGTCGATTATTAGTGCTGATTTGGGTCGGACGGCAACTAAAGCCTGCGTGAGTCGCAACCCCAGCAGCGTTGTTTTCATCCCTGCCAACGTGGCTGCTATGCCCGTTGAAAAGGTGCGTGGCGGCAGCTTTGAGTCGAAAGCAACAGACCCTCTGTTGGATATGTGGCTGGAGTACCAGGGCAAAGGGTACGCTATAGGCCAACTGGCTGCGGACTTTGGCGCTAATCTCGGCGGCGCCGACCAGTCGAAAGTAGTAGATGCTTTGGTTAAGGTTTTTTCCTGTGCTGGATATTTCCAGATGAAGGGCGACATAGCAGTTGTGCTGGGTTTGCCGTTTTATTCGCAGGATCAGTTTGAGAAGGAAAAGGAAGAGATTATCAGCCAACTGCGCTCTCCCCACGTTGTGGTCTACAGGGGCGAGCGTGTGGATATTAACATCAGTCACGTTTGGGTGATGCCCGAAGGGTTCGGCAGCCTGATTTGGTGCGAGGCTCAAGACAACAAGGAGTTTACGCCGGAGTTGCCCGAACTGTCGGTGGCTGTTGTCGATATCGGACACCAAACTACTGATTTGTTAATGGTCGATCGTTTCCGGTTCGCCCGCGCGGCTTCTAAGAGCGATTCCTTCGCAATGAACAAGTTCTACGAACAAGTTGCCTCAAAGATTCCGGGAGCAGACCCTCAATCTCTGTCTTTACTGGAAGCGGTGAATAAACCGGAAGGCCAGCGTTTCTACCGTCCGAGAGGAGCGACTAAGCCGACTAATTTAGATCCGATTATTAAGGATTTGCGGGAGGCTTTCGCTAACGAACTGTCCGAACGTTTGGTGCAGTGGCTGCCGGAACGGGTGACGGATGTGGTTCTGACTGGTGGCGGCGGCGAGTTTTTCTGGGAGGTGCTGCAACCTTTGCTTAAAGACGCCAATCTTAAGGCTCACTTGGCTCAGCCTTCTCGGAAAGCTAATGCTTTGGGACAGTTTATTTATGCTGAGGCTCAGCTAGCCACGATTAAGTAACGCATTAAGGCTTGAACCCTATGGCACTGTGGGCAAAAAATAAGGCGAATTTCTCGGTGGCGTTTACGGAAGATGCTGCGGATCAAACTTTGCTGGCTGCTATTGACAAAGAGTTGGCTTTCACGAAGTATCAGACTTTCAGCAATCTCTGCAAGCAAGCTTTGTGGCAGTTTTTGTCTGTATCTGAGTCGGCATCTGAGTCGGGGGGTTCTACACCTAGCTTTCAGCGGTTGGAACAGGGTATTGCTGAACTTGCGGTCAAATTTGCTGAGTTCGAGCGCAATGTTTCGGCTGAGGAATTAAGCCGTTTGGAGGGACTGGAACGTCACCTGAGTCAACTGGGCGCGCAGTTGGATCAGTTGCAGGGGATTGTTAACAGTAAGTTTGCTCAAGTTTCTTTTGCCCAAGTTTCAAAAGTAGTAGAGCCCGATCCGATTGAGTCTGAGTCTGTGGCGGATGATAATGTAGTTTCTGATGCTGAGGTTGCTCCTCGTCGGAATTCCGATCCGTTGTTGGAGCGTTTAAGTTCTTTGTTACCGCAAGATTTCTAGAATGAGGTAGGCAAGGTTTTTTAGCCTTGAGATGTGCTTTTAGTGGCTGGCTGTTGTTAGCCAGTGCTGAATAAATAAACAAGCCGATCGCTCTTTTGAAAAAAAGGGCGATCGCTTTGTTATTAGTCAGTTGTCAGTTGTCAGTTGACTGTTGACTGTTGACTGTTGACTGTTGTCAGTTGTCTGTTGTCTATTGTCAGTTGACTGTTGACTGTTGTCAGTTGACTGTGGTTACAAATTACCAATTACCATTATTCCCTTAATCCTAACTTTCGCAATCGCGAACGAATGGCAGAGGGCTGTCTTTGAAATCTCTTTACTAATTCGCCAATTTGTTGACCGCTAGCATATTCATTCTTCAACTTTTCATCTTCTTCTCGACTCCACTTGACATAAGCTCTGGGATACTTCTGGCGAACTTTCTCAACATCGTAAGTTTTAGGTATAACGGCCTTATTTCGATCGGCAGAACTCTCTGGTTGAGAATTGCGATCGCCCACTGCTTCTTGCACCCGGTTAGGAATAGCAGCAATTTCTTCAGATAGCCGCCCTAAAGCATCATCTACTTTTTGCTGAAGTTCTGTTAGCTGCCGCTGCTGCAAACTTCCCCACTGCGGCAGTTCGTTGATAAACTGCTGCAAGTCCAGAATTATTGTTGTCAAAGTTTCGACTTGTTGCAACTCCGGTCGCTGTTTGAATTGGCGGCTGGTGAGTTCGATCTCGCTTTGAATCATTTTAATAGTTTTTTCTAAAATTATTAGTCGCTGGCGCAGGTTCTCAATTGCTGAAATTAGAGAGTGTACGTTTTCTCCCTGCCCAACATTGAGATTTTCGCGAGATGTTTGGGAAAGAGCTTCGTCTAAAGCATTTACAGCAAGTTGCAATTGCTCGATCGCGCGATCGGTAGTAGCTGCTTGTTGATTTACGCGATCGAACACTGCCGCCGTACTTGTTTTAACTTGCCCGTGCAGCTTCTGCCGGTTCACAAAATTCAACACTAGCGAAATCACTACAGGCACTTGAGCATAAACACTTTGCTGCCAAACCAAACTAGCAGCCAATCCCACAGCAGAGGCAGCAAGAAAAACCAATTCAGCAGTTTCTAACAAATTGCTCGACTTGGAATTTTGGATTTTGGTTGGTGAATTGGATGATGACATAAGTTAATTGGGAATTGGGAATTGGGAATTGGGAATTGGGCATTGGGAATTGGGCATAGGGCATAGGGAGGCTGTAGATCGCCGAATTGAAAATTACTAGAGTTTTTTTTATATAACAATCTACTTAAATATATTAAATTTGCAAAATTAGTCGAGCTAAAGTGAAATAAATCAAGACTCCGAGGACATCAACTGCGGTGGTAATAAAAGGAGCAGACATTAAAGCCGGGTCTAAACCCAAAGAACGGAATAGAAACGGCAGAGCTGAACCGGCAATAGAAGCTAAAATTGCGATCGCAAACAAACTCACCCCCACCGCGAGAGCCACTGCTAAATTCCCTTGCAGAGTATAAGCCCAGCCCGTCGCTACAGTCCCCAATATAGCTCCTAGCAGCGCTCCCGCCATCCCCTCGCGAACAATTACTTGAAAGGGGCCCATTGCTGTAATTTCGTCAGTGTTCAAACCGCGAATTACAACAGTAGAGGACTGAGCTCCGACATTACCTCCAGTGCCCGTCAGCAGCGGAATAAAGGCTGCTAAGGCGACTACTTGGTGTAAAATATCTTCTTGAGCTCTAATAATTGCGCCGGTGACAGTATTGGTTAAAAGCAGAACAAACAGCCACACGACCCTTTTGCGAGCAACGGTGATTAAATCGGTCTGAAAATAGTTGTCGCCGCCGGACTGAACGCCGCCCAAGGTATAAATATCTTTGGCCGCTTCTTGTTCTAAAATGTCGATCGCGTCGTCAACTGTAATGATCCCGACGAGGCGCTGTTCGCGGTCTACAACGGGCACTGCTAAAAAATCGTAACGCTGGATCAGCCTAGCTACTTCTTCTTGATCCGTTCCTGTTTGAACAGAAACTACTTCGCGGGTCATAATTTCCCCGACAGTTTTGTCGAGGGGCGAAGTGACTAAATCCCGCAGAGATAAAATACCGGTCAAGCTGCGTCCGGCGTCGGTGACGTAAAGAGAATAAATTGTTTCGGTAGTTTTAGCCAAAGAGCGAATTCGGTCTAAAGCTTGGGCGACGGTAAAGCTTTCTTTGAGAGAAATGTATTCTGGGGTCATGATCCGGCCGGCGGTACTGGCTTCGTAACCCAAAAGTTGAGCCGTTGCTTCTCGTTCCGTCGGGCTCAATTCACCCAACAGGCGACGGACTAATATTGCCGGCAGTTCGTCAAACAGTTTAGCTCGATCGTCCGGGGACATTTTGTCTACAATGTCAATGACTTCTTGGCGTTTGAATTTTTCGCAGAGGGACTGCTGAACGCTGGAGTCGAGATATTCGTAAACTGCGATCGCTTCGTCTTTGGAAAGCAAGCGGAAAGCTATTACTTGCATGGTTTCTGGCAGGCCTTCGATAGCTTCAGCTATGTCGGCTTCCTGCACCGGGTGCAAAATCGCTTTTGCTCCTTGAAAGTCTCCTTGTTCCAACAAAGCCTTTAACTGCGATCGAACTAATTCCCGCAGTTCTTTTCGCGCGTAGGTGGGTAGAGAAGACGATTGATAATTTTTTTCTGTCACTGATGACCCTCCTAACCTGTGCTGCGCGCCTTCCTGAATCCAGTTTAGAGCCTATTGACGCCACTGGTTGCAGTTATCAGACTTGCCCTGACAATATCCGCATCTTACCCCTATTCTTCTGGTGCGCGCGGAGCACTTGGCCCGATTTGCGATCGAATACATTTATCTCGATCGGCGACACTCATCGGTAACAAAGGAGAATTGCGCCCGAGCACTTTTTCCAACAGATTCGTCGAACTTTAATTGCGAATCACACTCTCAGGTATAAAGACACGCTCGATTCTTAAGACTTTACAGCCTTAATATCCCTGTTACTAGGGTTTTTTTCCTCACCGCGAAAGCTTTTTGAGCGTGGTGATACCTTGTCGAGAATTTGCAGTCGCTCTCGATCGGATATGACAGCTATTGCAGTCATATCTTATATCAATTCTGGCTGCGCCGGAATGATAAGCGAGGACAGGGCACTGCCGTTTCTTGCGCGCCCGATGAATTGTAGGGACACGGCACTGCCGTGTCCTGATTTAGGGTAATATTAATTCCGATGCAACCGGAATTTATATTATATCATTTCCGTTCAATTACCCTTAATACAACAAGGTTGTTAGGGAGGAGTTTAGTCCCGCTCGATCCGAGGACTAAACTCCGATGCTGCAAACCTATTGTTGTAGAGCGACAGGACATGATATAATTGACACCCGAATTAAACCAACAATTGATATTTTTCTTGTGCCAAACGGTAAAGCGGCCGCCACACCAAACGGTTAGTCAATACAACCAACAGTGACATCACAGAAGTAGCCGCTAAAAGCAAAGGAAAATTGCCTGATGCCGTTGCTTCAGAAATCGTCTCACCTAAACCGCTTGTTCTAATTATTTCACCTTTAAATTGAACGTACTCGCTGACAATGCTTGCATTCCAAGCTCCGCCAACCGCCGCGATAATTCCTGTGATTAAATAAGGGAAAATTCCGGGCAGGATTAAAGTTTTCCAGCGCTGAATTAGAGAAAGTTTGTAAACTTGTGCAGCTTCAAACAACTCCGAAGGTATCGATTGAGCGCCGGCAATCACATTAAACAGCAAATACCACATTGTACCCAACATCATCAGCGCCACAGAACCAATTTGCAAGCCGCCTCCAGCGTGAATTAAAGCTAGCAGCAATACGGGAAATAAAGCCGTTGCCGGTACAGAAGCGGCTATTTGTACTAAGGGCTGCAAAATCTGAGCTAAACGCGGATTTCGACCGATCGCCACTCCGAGGGGTACAGTCCACAACAGCGATAAAAATAAAGCGCAAATCACTCGCAAAGCCGTAAAAAATGCACCTCCCAGGACGTTTTGCCAGTCAGACCAACTCAGCAACCGCAGCAGCAGCAACGCTTCCCAAGTTCCCCACAGCACGATCGCGGCAAACCCGCTGAGAAACAGCCAATTTATCCAATTGCCGATGCGGCTTTGTTGGCGAGAATTTGTTGGTAAATTAGCAGGTGCAAAACCTCTTGCCAAAGCACGATCGAAACTGTCGCCGACGGGCGAAATCCGCGACTTCAACACCCGCAGCGTCGCCGATCGCCTTAAAAAGTCCAACACCTTTGACTGCGGTACATTCGTAGCTTCCACGGCTTGATATTTAAACTTTTCTACCCAAGCAATCAAAGGCTGCCAGATGAAAAAGTCTATGGCGATAATCACACCAATTAATACTGCTAAACCCCAGCCGATCGCCCCAAAATTGCCTTCGTTAGCGGCTTTGCCCAAATAGGAACCGAGTCCGGGCAAATTAAAGTTTTTCTCACCCAAGGTAAAAGATTCGATCGCAATCAAAAAGAACCAGCCGCCCGCCACTGACATAACGCTGTTCCACACCAGCCCGATCGCACCAGCGGGCAATTCTAACGTCCAGAACTGCTGCCAAGCATTGAGTCGATAAACTTTAGCAGCTTCCTGAAGTTCTCGCGGAATGCCGGAAAGCGACTGATAGAAACTAAAGGTCATATTCCAAGTCATCCCAGTAAATATTAAGATAATCGATGCGAGTTCTACGCCGATTCTTTGACCGGGAAATAAAGTAACTAACGCTAAAACAACTCCTGGTAAAAAAGACAAAACCGGAATCGACTGCAAAATGTCTAACAAGGGAATTAAAATTTTCGCTGCTAGGGGATATCGGTAAGCAGAATAAGCATAAACTAGCGTAAACAGCAGTGATAAAAAATAAGCTGCTGCCATCCGTAACAGAGTCTGGGCTGTATATGCTGGCAAGACATTTAGCGTAGTTTCAATTTTAAAATTAGGGTTGTAGTCGCTGCTGAATTGAGAAGCTGTTTGGACAATTACGAAAATTAGAGAGAAGATTGCGAGAATCAGCAAGCCGTCTTGCCAAGTCCAAGCTGACCTTTCTAAGGTTTTATTGGCGGGTGTTAGAGGTCTTGTCATAATAATTAGTTATTGGGCATCGGGCATCGGGCATTGGGCATTGGGCATCGGGCATCGGGCATTGGTAACTAATGAAAACAGACAAAAGTCAACAGTCAGCAGTCAACAGTTAACAGTCAACTAACTACTCAGCTTTATCTTCAGATTCTAAGAACACTTCCCCCCCTGGTTCGTCGTAACTGTATAACTCTGCATAACGTCCCCAGTCAACAGCAGTTTTCAATTGCCGCATTGCTTCTTGGGGGCTAAAGTGGGCTTCGAGAATATCCAAAATCAACTCTTCAGAAATGCGGTGATTGCGCTTGGCCTGAAGCATTCGAGAAATTTGCTGGACGAGGCGAATATTGCTGAGAATTTGGGTGCGGACAATTTGCTTGCGCTGGTCAATTCCGCCGGCAATAAACTGAATGCCAACTGGTGTTAAAAGGAGGTCGCCTTCTTGAATTACCAGAAATTCCATTAATTTTGCTGCTTCCACGATCGGCAAAATGTCGTCAACCTCTAACATTAATTCTTGACCGAGGCGGTAGAGGTCTTTTTCCTTGCGGTCTTCCAAGAGTTCCAACAAACCCGCGATCGCACCTGTTCGCACCTGCGGCAGAGATTGGTATTTAGCGGTTTGAACTGGTTGAGGTTGAGACGCCGCAGCGGCAATTGCAGCAGGTGCTGTGACTGTTTCGCAGCTCAATTCGGGATTGGTGAGAATTTTGTAAACTTGGTCTACGAGAGCTTGGAATTCCGCAGTTTTGCGATCGCGGTAGTGCGGCAAAGTCACCGTCAATTCGGCGCGAATTCGCCCCGGGTTGCGGCCCAAGACTACCACGCGATCGGCTAAAATTACCGCTTCTTCAATCCCGTGAGTTACGATTAAAACAGCTTTAGTCGGAATCTTCTTTTCCAGCCACAAATCTAATAACTCAAACCGCAAGTTTTCTGCCGTCAGCACGTCTAAAGCTGAAAATGGTTCATCCATGCAAAGCAATTCGGGTTCCACCGCCAAAGCTCTAGCAAATCCCACCCGCTGCCGCATTCCGCCGGAAAGTTCTTTCGGATAAGCATTTTCAAATCCGTCTAAACCGATAACATCAATCATCCGCAAGGCTTTTTGCCGGCGCGGTCCCGGCAATTCTCCTTTAGCTTTTAAGCCTAATTCCACATTTTCGAGTACCGTCAGCCAGGGATAAAGGGCAAAGTTTTGAAATACAATTGCTACCCCAGGATTTAAGCCGACTAAAGGACGATTGTGGTAAAGAACTTGACCGTCGGTGGGCGGGATCAGTCCGGCAATCATCCGCATTAATGTTGATTTTCCCGAACCGGAAGGGCCCAGCAAAGCTACTATTTCGCCAGAGCGCAGTTCTAAGTTAATTGGCTCTAAAATAGATATTTTTTGACCGTTGGGCTGCTGGTAAGCTTTGCTAACGCCTTCTAAGGTAATGAGGCACTCTGTTGCTGTCTTGAGTATCACAACTAAACCTCCTATGTGTTTAAATTTAGGTTAAAATTAGTCATTACTTAGTAGTTATTGGTGATTAGTCACTAGCAAAAAACCCTCGAAAACGCACAGCAGATATTTGTCTGCAGGCACGAGTCCGCGTCCGGCGGTCTTAAAATGGATTCTTGGGTTCCCATACCTATACCCCATAAAGTCATTTTTAGCAAGACCTGCTGCCGGGAATGCGTAAAATATGCCAGATATCAATTACAGCGGAAATGAGGAGCGATCGCCAAAACCCGGTTTTATCAAAAAACAGGATTTTTAGATCGGGCATTAATTTAATCAATAGCCAACCAATGGAGGATGATTGAGATTTTCCACTGTGATTTTATCTATTTGCCAATTCGCGCTAAAATCACACCTAACTGCACTGCAATGACTCCTAGTACGGCACTGCCAGCCCAGTAAAAAGCGGCCGAGCTGTAAGATCGATCGCGCCACAAGACATTCGTCTCTAAACCGTAAGTTGAAAAAGTAGTATAAGCACCCAAAAAGCCCGTTGCTACCATTAACCGCACTTCCGACGGAATAGTTGGCACCCGCTCAAAAGCGAGGGTAATAAAAAATCCCATAGCCAAGCAACCAGTGATGTTAATAAAAAAAGTTCCGTAGGGAAAAGCCGTGCCGAAACGGTTGGCAAACCACAAGGTGATATAATATCGACTCAAAGCGCCGGCAACGGCACCTAAACTAATTGCGAGCGGATGGCGGAGATTCGGGTCTTGCAGCATACAGCTATTGAAGATTTGCTAGTTGAAATTGAGATGAATTTTACATCCAGCGGACTTATGTAAAGTATTGTAGGATTAAATTGGCGATCGCTCTAGCTGTTCGCAATTAAAATTAAGAGAGAGTATTTATGCAAATTGTGCTGGCTACCTTAGACGATGGTTTAGTTAGAGCGTGGGAAAGCACTTGCGGCAGTATGGAAAATGTAAAGATACATCACGGTTCAATATTTGACGTGAAATGCGATGCTATTGTTAGTCCGGGGAATAGTTTTGGTTTCATGGAAGACGGCTTAGATTTAGAAATTTCGGAATATTTTGGAGGGCAGGTTCTCGATCGCTTGCAAAAACTAATTCAGGCTCGACATCACGGCGAACTCTTAGTAGGAATGGCAGAAATTGTAGACACCGATCATGCTGAAATTCCCTATTTAATAGCTGTACCAATTATGCGCGTTCCCACAGTTTTAAGAGAAACAGTAAATGTTTATCTAGCAACCCGCGCTATTTTGACTCTCGTAAAATTTGGCTCAGTCCCAGATGGAACGCCAGTCAAACATATCATTGAAACTATCGCTATTCCCGGCATGGGTACGGGCACGGGCAAAGTGCCGCCACATATCTGCGCCAATCAAATGAAAGTTGCGTTAGAAGATATCCTCTTATCTCAGTACGAATTTCCTCAATCTTTACTGCACGCTCAAAGATGTCACCACTTGTTATATACTGACGAGAGCGAAGATTTGCAGTTGGAAAATTGAAACTATTAAATTTGCCAGTTTTGTGGTGTTGAGAAACCAAGTTTATTAGTGTGTGTTTTTTTAGGTATAGAGACTTATCACAAATTTAAGTGCGCTAAACCGTACCTGCAAGTTGGCGGTATCCTACACACGAGAGCAACTTTGGTAGATATAATGTAATAGAACTGAGGTCATTCCAACTAGGTAAGCGCGGATACAAAAGTTGATAAAGCTGGAACAATAATTGCCTAGTTCTTATTAAATGCCAGAATTCCTTCTGGCGCTACACCTACAAAGTCTGTATAAAAGACCACAATTCCTTCTGGCGCTACACCTACAAAGTCTGCATCCAGGGACTGTGAGATTTTTGGAAAATGTTTACTACCAAAGGAGAAGATTGATATGACAGATCCAAAAGTAACCGAAGAACCAATTTTAGAGGCAACTCTCGAAACGACGGATCTCGTCAAAAAAGAGATGCCCGACGCGACTGATGAGGCGATCGCAGAAACTGCGGCGCTGTTTGAAGCAATAAAAAAACGCGCCGCCACCGAAGTGCAAGCAGCGGGCGAACTCACCCGCGAAGCTTATTTAAAAGCTGTCAATAAGGCATCCGGGGCGATCGAAGAAAATAAGGATCTCGCCCACGAGAGATTCACGGAAGCAGTCAGGCTGATTAAACAAGAAACTGAGAAAAATTGGCTGGTGGTAGATGCGATTAAAACGCGGGCGCAAGCGCAGGTGCAAGATGCCGGCGAAGTCAGTCGCGAAGCTTATTTGAAAGCAGTGCGACAAGCGCGAGAAGCGGTAGAACAAAATAAATTGATCGAACGCGATCGCATCGAACAAGCTGTTGACCACATTCACACGGAAGCTGAAAAGAATTGGCACCTTATTGTGAAGCAAATTGAGTCGATCGGCACTCGCTTGACTGATGCGGCTAAGTCTGCATGGACGGCGCTGACGGCGTTTTTTGACAAGTCTCACAGCGATCGCGGGGATTCCTAGAAGGGCCGGTCGGGGGTTGGGAACTCCCAGCGGGTTGTTAGGGTAGTTAGCTTTGGAATTAATTCCAAAGCTAATGCCGATCGTGCGTGCATTTGCATTCAGCAGAAGTTTCAGGCATACTGCATAATTAAAAAGCTTTATTTTTAGTCCACAACCCCGAATTATGAGAAGTTACTACTGCGGCGAACTGCGAAGCGAACACATCGGAGAGACTGTCACCCTTTACGGCTGGGTGGATCGCCGCCGCGATCATGGCGGGGTGATTTTTCTGGATGTGCGCGATCGATCGGGTATCGTGCAAATTGTCAGCGATCCCGAACGCACCCCCGATTCCTATCGCGGGGCTGAGGCTTTGCGCAGCGAATACGTGGTTAAAATTACTGGGCGAGTCACTGGCCGCCCCGAAGAGTCCCTCAACCCGAAATTGCCTACGGGTGAGGTGGAAATTTATGCTGACGAAATTGAGTTGTTAAATGCGGTTCGCAAACAGTTACCGTTTCAGGTGGCGACGGCGGAAAATGAAAGCGTCCGGGAAGATTTGCGGCTGAAATATCGGTATTTGGACTTGCGGCGCGATCGTATGAGTCGCAATTTGCAGCTTCGCCACCAAGTCGTCAAAGCCATGCGCCGCCACCTGGAAGATGTCGAAGGTTTCATTGAAGTTGAAACGCCGATTTTAACGCGATCGACTCCTGAAGGTGCGAGAGATTATTTAGTGCCCAGCCGTGTCAATTTGGGCGATTGGTACGCATTGCCGCAGTCGCCGCAGTTGTTCAAACAATTGTTAATGGTTTCCGGTTTCGATCGATATTATCAAATTGCCCGCTGCTTCCGCGATGAAGATTTGCGCGCCGACAGACAGCCGGAATTCACCCAATTAGACATGGAAATGAGTTTCATGTCTTTAGAAGAAATCCTCGAATTAAATGAAGGTTTAGTTTGCAATATTTTCCAAAGTGTGAAAGGCGTAGAATTGCCTCGTCCTTTCCCGCGTTTGACTTACGCAGAAGCGATGGATCGCTACGGTAGCGACAAACCGGATACTCGCTTCGGTATGGAATTAGTCGATGTTTCCGATTTGATGAAAGATTCGGGATTTAAGGTATTTTCCGGGGCGGTTGCTGCGGGCGGAATTGTGAAAGTTTTGCCGATTCCGGGCGGGAATGATGCGATTTCTAACGTGCGGATTAAACCGGGCGGCGATTTGTTTAAGGAAGCCAGCGAAGCCGGTGCGAAGGGATTGGCTTACATTCGGGTGCGGGATAATGGCGAAATTGATACGATCGGCGCTATTAAGGATAATTTGACGGAAGCACAAAAACAGGAATTGCTCGATCGCACGGGCGCGCAACCAGGCCATTTGTTGTTATTCGCAGCGGCTGATGTGACAACTGTCAATAAGACTTTGGATAGATTGCGTTTGTTTGTGGGTAACGAATTGGGATTGATTGATAAAGACAAGATGAATCTGCTGTGGGTGACAGATTTCCCGATGTTTGAATGGAATGCTGACGAGAAGCGTTTGGAAGCTTTGCATCACCCGTTTACTGCGCCGCATCCCGACGATGTTGACGATTTGAAAACTGCGAGAGCTCAAGCTTACGATTTGGTGTTAAACGGCACAGAAGTGGGCGGTGGTTCTCTGCGGATTTACCAGCGGGAAGTTCAGGAAAAGGTGTTTGAGGCGATCGGCTTATCGACTGAGGAAGCTTACAATAAGTTTGGCTTTTTGTTGGATGCGTTTGAGTATGGAACTCCGCCCCACGGAGGCATTGCTTACGGTTTGGATCGGTTGGTGATGCTGTTGGCTGGCGAGGAGTCTATTCGCGATGTGATTGCGTTTCCGAAGACGCAGCAGGCGGGGTGTTTGCTGACGAATGCGCCGGCTGGGGTGGATGAGAAGCAGTTGAAGGAGTTGCAAGTGCGATCGACTTATACGCCGAAGTCATAAGCGTATAAAACACCTTGACAATTTAACCATTTGTAAATTCCTGACTTCTTTGAGAAGTCGGGAATCTGGGTAGTTTGAGTTTGGTGTCGTTGATGCAGAGGAGTTGGAGAGTTTGGTTGAGGTTGGTTTCGGTGAGTTGGGGAAACCAGGATGTGGGGAAGTTGGGTTAGGTTAAGGGTTGGGTGTGGCTATGCCATAATGAATGAGAGAATGAAATCAACCATTAACCATGAAAACCCCCGTTGAACTTAACGAAGAGTTGGTTAAAGAAGCCTTTCGCTTAACCAATTTCAAAACAGAAAAAGAATTGATTGACTTTGCTTTGCAAGAATTAATTCGCACCCGGAAAAAGCGGAATTTACTCGATTTAAGCGGACAAATTCAATTTTCGACTGAGTACGACTACAAAGCTTTGCGGGAAAACAAAAATGTTTCTGATTGATACTTCCGTCTGGCGTTTTGCGCGACAAGACAGGTGTAGTACGCCAATCCTTGGAAGCAATAATTAATGATGAAAGTATTTTTCTGAACCGATTTACTCAGATGGAACTTTTGCAAGGTTGTCGAGATGAACGGGAGTAGACACTATTAGAAACTTATCTCCAAGAACAAGACTACATCGAGTCTACGCCTAATACTTGGGTAGCGGCTGCTCGGATTTATTACGATTTGCAACGACAGGGGTTAACGGTTAGAAGTAGTATCGACTGTTGCATTGCCCAACTGGCGATCGAACACCAACTTATTCTAGTTCATAACGATCGCGATTTTGAAACGATTCAGAGAGTGCGATCGCTCAATTGCTTGCGCTTCCGACCTGACAATAATTAAAGATTAATTTGAGTTTGAGTTGGTGAGGATGGGGTGAAGGCTGAAATTATTACGGAAAGTATCTGTAAATCTCTTTGCGGTGGAGTATCCTGACGAAATAGACTACGCCATCATTAACTTTAATACCGATTCGGTAATCACCCACTCTCAGGCGATAGTAGTCTGCATCACCTTTTAGTTTTTTAACATTGCTGACTTCATTTAATTTTTCGGCGTTCTCAACTTCTTCTATCGCTTCCTGAATTCTTTGAAACAAGTCGGCATCAAGAATCTTGAGTAAATCCTTTTCAAAGCTCTTGTTAAACTCCACATTCATGGTTGTCTCTTCAGGATTTTGAAAATTTGCTCGCGGCTGACTGTTTCAGTATTTTCACCTTCTTTGATAGCATTTTCCATCCCTATATCTTCTAGGGCTTCTGTTAAGATTTCAGAAAATACTTCTTTTTGTTCTTTTAATAACTCAAAAATAGCTGCTTTGAGCAATTCTTTAAGTTTGGTTTCGTCTAGAGTAATTTCAGACATTGCTTTTTTTGTAGGATTATTTTTAGGTTTTTATTTTATCACGAAATGCGGCAAATTTAATTAAATTAAATTAAATTAAATTAAATTAATTCTAGCCAACGTTGGTTTGCGGGTAGTCAGAAACCGGGTTTTTTGCGAGAATACTGCATCCCTGCCTTTAACTGTCGTGAAAAACCCGGTTTCTTTGGTATTTATGGGTAAGTCCTAAATGAGACAGAAAGGTCGATCGCGCTTCACAAAAAAAATGCGATCGCCCTCCAAGATTACTCTTTCCAGTAACGGGTTAAAATCCGAATCACCTCACCCGCTATCGGCGATGGTAGAGGCTGGCTCCATTCCCCAACTTCTGCAAAACCTAGAACGTGCAACAGATTAACGATGCTGTCTACCGCTTTGGGAACGCCACACAACAGCAAACGAATCGGTTGCTTACCTTGAGGTACATCAGGAATTTCTTCCCGGAGCAGTTCAGGAACTGATTTTGGCTGTGATATCATAGACTTTGAATTACACGAATAGTGGAATTGCGATCGCCCTCAAGTTTTCCAGGCCAGGGGCGATCGCTTTTCCGTTTGTACATCCTCAGTCTAGCACAGCTATGGGAATATGGGAATAGGTAACTAAGGGAATTTTAAACTTTTCACACGTAAACGTGTGAAAATAAAGTTATGGCAAATGAAAAAGACACCATCAAACTTGTAATTCCCAAGGCATTGAAGATCAGGTTCAAAGCCTTGTGCGTTCGTGCGGAAAGGGATATGAGCAGCGTCGGAGGTCAACTAATAGAAAACTGGTGTCAAGAGCAAGAGCAAGCCCAGGCGAAACGGGATGAGTCAAACACCTGAAGGGGCGACACGAAAGAGGCGTACAAAGAAAGTACGATCGATGTATGAAGTAAATTCCCAGTTGCCTAACTTGCCAGCAAAAAACCTAAAACGAGTCACCAGCTACGTTCCTCCAAACGCCTACAACGTCTTGGAAGATTGGGCCAAGAAAGAAGACCGGACAGTCAGCAATCTCGTAAGTCGGATTGTCTCTGAAGCTGTAGATGCTTACTTGGCTAAAAAGACTATAGAAGATGAACCCAGCAGCAATTAACCTTTGATCTCTACGCTGATGGGTCATTCTCAACTGCCAACCTGTCAGGCCGTTGATTTTGTGTTGGAGTGGGGTTTGGTTTTTGGGTGTTTAGATTACTATAGCATAAACTATATTGTGGTGTGCTACCTTGGCTTAAAAAATCTCTAAAAAATTTGCAGTCAGCTAAAATGACATGGTGAACACGCTACCCCCAAACAATGTGAGTCCTGCAAAATCTCCTAGAGTTGCCTTTTACCCGCCACCCGAAATCAAGGAGAAGTTAGAAAAACTGGCGAGTATTGAGCGTCGTTCGATTTCCCAAATGGCATTACTTTTGGTGGAAGAAGGACTCGAAAGAGCGCAGAAGGAAGGCAAGTTTAATGAATCCAAAGACGACTAAGCAGTTAACTTTGTCCTCAACAGCCCGCCCCTCGGAGCATCTATGGATCAAATTCAGCCACCTGTTTTTGAACTACAGATGTCATTGCTAAAACCAAAACACTCAACGCAATCCCTAAAACTGCATAACTCGGCAGTGAAAAAACAGTTACTTTCAACAAATAAGGCAATTCCCCACCCTTCCAATTCCAGCGCTTTCCCAGAAACACCAACAACCCAGCATGAATCACTGCCGTTTGCACCAACAGACAACCAACCCCCAACAACCAAACCGACATTCTTTGCCTAGAGAAGGCACAATTTTTAATCTGAAAACATAAATCATTCAGCAAAAAAACCACCGCCGGTGCTAACATCACAGAACTGGTTGGCTGTGAATAGTTGATAGCAATACTCAAACTAGAAATTAGCACCATTTCAGATAAATCAACTTTTTTTGACCAAGCATTGCGAGATTGTTTTTTGTAAAAATACCAACTCACTAAACCAACTAGCACCAGACTGATCGAGTCAGAAAATAGCTTCGCCACGAAGGGACTATCGGGGAAAAATCTCGGCCCCATAACCCTTAAATCAAGGCGACTCATAGAAATATAAGCATTATTCGATGGATCGTTGAGCCAGAGTGGAAATCCACGAGTCGCATCCTGTATAAATCCTGTTAAAGAATTGCCCGTTACAGCTAGACCTATAACTGCCAAAAAAGTTACCGTGACTAGAGATATAAAAACTAGCTGAAACCGTCTTTTGATTAAAAAATAAGGAAGAAACAATATAACTAAAGTTGGTTTAAAAAGAGCAACACCTAATAAAATTCCTGCAATTATATCCTGATTTTTTCTAGCATAAATAAACATCCATAACAGCAGAAAAGCAATAAAAGTTGCCACATTGCCAACTTGAAGATCGAAGACAAAACCGTAGAGGAATGCAACTGATATACAACAAATAGTCCTCAAAGCTCGTGAGTGCGACACCAACAAGATATTCGCTCCCCATAAAACAAAACCTGTGGCAATAAGATGCAGCCAAGTCCAGATGGTGAATGCAGTCTTCATCGGGAAATAGCCCACAAACCACAGCGGAGGAATGATATTAGGTGGATAAACAAAAGATGGAATAAACCCGCACACTTTGGTGATGCTACAGAAACCGATGTTAAACACCTCGACATTAAAAGGACTCAAATGCTGATGGGCTAATCTACTCGCTACATAAAACCACTTAAAATCCCAGTAAGGCGGATCGGGCCGATTAGTCAGATTGTAAACCAACCAACCGGTATAACAGAGAAATCGGGTGAGAACTAATACAATAACTGCTTGCAAAATAAAGTTAACGATAGGTTGATGAAAAAACTGAGTCAACCTTTGGATCGAAGGATGTTTTAAAAACAAAGAATCTTGCCATGCTGTTTTTTCGCTATCTAATCGCCAATTAAATTTGAGAAACCAAGCCACTGTAATTATAATTATTACATTCCAGAATCCAAAGCTAATCATAGAAAATAATTTTAATAAATTTACTCTTTGATGATATCACAACCATAAATTGTCAACTAAAAATCAGCATTTTAACCTAAAAAATGGACTTTTGTTCCCCGTTTCTACCTAGGGCTTGCTGAATATATCGATCGCATATTACGTGGGCTGGGTTAAGAGAGCGTGCGATCGAGAGTCAGAGGCAAGAAAAACAGGTAAAATAGATCAAAACCCGTGCATAGCCACCTGCGAACGTGTACAGAAAAGCTGAGCTTGCTCCCCTCCCAGCCTTAGACTTTGAACTAGCCAACGGCTCTAAATTGTCCTCAGACAACCGTTGGGTGAAAATGGCCGAACTAATCCCGTGGTCTGAATTTGAATCAGAATATGCGGCCAACTTCCCCACAGAAAAAGGGGCCCCTGCTAAATCCTTTAGGATGGCATTGGGAGCATTAATTATCAAAGAAAAATTAGGAATTAGCGATCGCGAAACAGTCGAACAGATCCGCGAAAACCCGTATCTACAATACTTCATCGGTCAATCAAGCTACAGCAATGAACTACCATTTGACCCATCTTTATTAGTGCACTTTCGCCAAAGAATTAGTCCCAACCTAATTAATAAAGTGAACGAACGCATGGTCGAAAAAATGCGAGAAATCACCGAGCGTCAAACCCTAAAAAAAAAGGATTCGGACGCCAAAAATGAGTCACCCAATCGCGGTAAGTTGATCGTAGATGCAACCTGCGCCCCAGCCGACATTAGTTATCCGACCGACTTAGGATTATTAAACGGAGCCAGAGTTCACACAGAAAAAATCATAGACATCCTGTATAAACAAATCAAAGAAAAACTCCCCAAAAAACCAAGAACCTACCGTAATTTAGCAAGAAAAGACTACTTAGCAGTAGCGAAACAAAGACGACCCACCCGCAACAAAAGAAGACAGGCAATTAAAAAACAACT